>JBEUIR010000876.1:0-617 GCA_040415395.1 Candidatus Thiothrix namsaraevi | reverse complement strand
GGTGGCTATCATTGCCCTTGAGGAAGTTAGCAAATACCGTCTCGAAGTCTTCCACTACCGAAGTTTTCACCGTTTCTAACGCTAACAGTGCATCGCTCCACGCCTGCATCCGCGCACTCAGCGACAATTCCAGCGCGTAATGTTGCTTCAACAAAGCGAGGCGCATAAACAGCGGCGCGTACACACAATCCACCAAATAAAACTTTTCCCCAGCAAAATACGGTGCATCTGCGGCTAATACCGTATCTAAGCGTTGCAAACCTTGCTGCAAGGATTCACGAGCTTCATCGAAACCAGCAGCATCTTTCGCCGTCAACATGCGGAACTGCCGACCTAGCAATTCAGAGCAGAACTCAATCCACGCCCGATGCCGCGCTTTTTCCAAAGGATCCGCAGGATGCAATGCGGGGGGATACACTTCATCCACGTATTCAAGAATCACCGCAGATTCAAACAACGGCGTGCCATCGACGAGCAATACCGGCACTTTGCCCAAGGGGGAAATGGCTTTGAACCAATCGGGGGGTTCGTGTGGGTTAATATGCGTCAACGTATACGCAATTCCCTTCGCATTCAGCGCAATCACCGAACGTTGTACGAAAGGGCAAACTTTGAAA
>JBEUIR010000875.1:0-621 GCA_040415395.1 Candidatus Thiothrix namsaraevi | reverse complement strand
CTGTCGAAGAAGTGATTGCACCGGGTATTATGGGTGAATTGGGTATCCTCCCACGTCACTCCCAGTTGATTTCCCAACTGCGTGCAGGCGAATTGCAGTACAAAACCGAAGAAGGCGCGATGGCATCGTTGTTCGTCTCTGGTGGCGTACTGGAAGTGCAGCCACACGTGGTGACAGTATTGGCTGACACCGGGATGCGTGCGGAAGACCTCGACGAGGCCGCCGCCACGGAGGCAATGAAGCTTGCTCAGGATGCGCTGCAAGGCAAAGACCCGGAAGACCTCGATTATGAGGCGATCCAGACTGAGCTAGAGTCAGTGAAGGCGCAGATCGAAATGCTGCACCGGATTGGTAAGGCACGCGGTCACTGAGTTTCGACGAGTCCGCAAAAAACAGAAAGGCTGCCTTGTGCAGCCTTTTTGCTATAAGCTGTTTATCGTGTATGACAATGGTATGTAATGATGATGAATGCAGGGGATATTAGTAAACAATACGCATCTGATGATGACTTTAAGAGGAAGGCTCGGCTTCATCAATCCAAGTATCGGGCAGAAGTTTTGCAAGTCGCATGGCAAGATTACAGTAATCGCTTGAGGGATGGAGATGCTCAAGAGGGCGGTT
>JBEUIR010000874.1:0-633 GCA_040415395.1 Candidatus Thiothrix namsaraevi | reverse complement strand
TCGCCGACCAGCGCGGTAGCCGATTCCGGCGCATCCGCTCCGGCTTCCAGCCATGTCACGTTGCCGACTTTCGCCAGCGTCCGCGCAAACGCTTCGCTGGTGGTGAACAGTGCCTTGTCGGTGTCGCTCCAGTTTTGCAACAGCACATCCAGCACTTGCCCCGGCTTGATGTCCATCTCGGAGCGGATGCGGCGGATGCCCATGATGAAGGCTTTCACCCATTCGATTTCCGCCAGTGCTTCCCTGTCAATCAGCGCAGTGTCAGCAACAGGGTAGGGTTGCAGCATGATGGAATCGCCGGACACGCCCGCTAAGCCTTTGATGCTTTGCCAGATTTCTTCGGTGATGAACGGCATGATCGGGTGCATCAGGCGCAATGCCGCTTCCAGCACACGCACCAGCGTGCGACGAGTGCCACGTTTAGCAGCTTGGTTGTCGTTGGCTTTGCCCAAAATCGGCTTGGTCAGCTCCAGATACCAGTCGCAGTATTCGTGCCAGGAAAATTCGTACATCGCTTTGGCGGCAAGGTCAAAGCGGTAGTTGTCGATGTGGTCAGCGACTTCAGTCTCAGTCTGTTGCAGCAAAGAAATGATCCAGCGATCCGCCGCCGACAATTCCACCGGCAAAGCATCA
>JBEUIR010000873.1:0-688 GCA_040415395.1 Candidatus Thiothrix namsaraevi | reverse complement strand
CGATATTATCGGCTCATTGCTGCAAGATCATGATGTCCTCGCGCTAATGCCCACGGGCGGCGGCAAATCGCTGTGTTACCAGATTCCGGCGTTGGTGCGTGATGGCGTGGGGATTATTGTGTCGCCGCTGATTGCGTTGATGCAGGATCAGGTGGATGCCTTACTGCAACTCGGTATCCGCGCCGCTTACCTCAATTCCACGCTGAACTTCGGTGCGGTGCAGCGGGTAGAACGCGAATTACTGACGGGTGAAATCGACCTGCTCTATGTCGCACCCGAACGCCTGCTCAGCGAAAAAATGCTGCCGTTGCTGGAACGTTTGCACACCACCATCGGTATCAGCCTGTTTGCCATCGACGAAGCGCATTGTGTGTCGCAATGGGGGCATGATTTCCGCCCGGAATATCAGCAATTGTCGATGCTGGCGGAACGTTTCCCCGGTGTGCCGCGTATTGCGCTGACGGCTACCGCTGACCAGCGTACCCGTCAGGAAATCATTGAGCAGTTGCGCTTGCAACGGGCCGATGTTTACGTCAATAGTTTTGACCGCCCCAATATTCACTACACTATCCAGCAAGGGCAGCAGGCGCGGCAACAATTGTGGCAGTTTATCGACGCGAACCATTCGCAAGATGCGGGAATTGTGTATTGCCTGTCACGTAAAAAGGTCGAAGACACCGCCGCATGG
>JBEUIR010000872.1:0-734 GCA_040415395.1 Candidatus Thiothrix namsaraevi | reverse complement strand
ATGTGTGAACCGTCCACGTCCGCATCCGTCATAATAATAATGCGGTGGTAACGTAATTTTTCGATATTGTATTCTTCGCGCCCAATCCCGCAGCCTAGCGCGATGATCAAGGTACCGACTTCTTGCGAGCTGATCATCTTGTCGAAACGCGCCCGTTCCACATTCAAGATTTTACCTTTCAACGGCAGAATCGCTTGGGTGCGACGATCACGCCCTTGCTTGGCGGAACCACCCGCTGAGTCCCCTTCCACGAGGAATAATTCGGACAGGGCAGGGTCTTTTTCTTGGCAATCAGCGAGTTTACCGGGCAAACCGGCAATGTCTAACGCACCCTTCCTGCGGGTCATGTCACGCGCTTTACGCGCGGCTTCACGCGCTCGTGCCGCTTCAATCATCTTGCCCGCAATCAGCTTGGCTTCAGAAGGGCTTTCCAGCAGGAATTCACCGAGGCGTTCGTTCATGGCGGCTTCGACGATGCCCTTCACCTCAGAAGACACCAGTTTGTCTTTGGTCTGCGATGAGAATTTCGGGTCTGGCACTTTCACCGATAACACAGCGGTTAAGCCTTCACGCGCATCATCGCCGGTGGGGCTGATCTTTTCTTTTTTCGCCAACCCGGCACTCTCGATGTAGCTATTCAAAGTGCGGGTGAGGGCAGCGCGGAAACCGGACAAATGCGAACCACCATCACGCTGCGGAATATTGTTGGTGTAGCAGAAAATGTTTTCCTGATA
>JBEUIR010000871.1:0-760 GCA_040415395.1 Candidatus Thiothrix namsaraevi | reverse complement strand
GCAATTCGCCGTAAGCATCGCGCCCATCTTCGCGGGTAATCGTAAACCCCTCGAAGATGGCCTCTGCGCCGATAAAATCGAGCTTGTGATTGAGTAGATTAAGTTTACGCTTTGTTTCGTCGTAAGTAATCATGAGCAAATCGTAGATTCAATTAGGTGTAAATGTCAATCACAAGGCTTTAATCTTCTCCAACTGCCCCACCAACTGCCCCAACGCTGCCTGCTGCTCATCCGTCTGCTTGCGTGTCTGTTCCAGCACTGCCGCTGGCGCTTTGTCCGCAAACGCCGGATTATTCAGCCGACCTTCCAGCCCGCCAAGGTTCTTTTGCAGCTTCTCGATTTCCTTGCTCAGACGCGCAATTTCCGCGTCTTTGTCGATCAGCCCCGCCAGCGGGATGAGGATTTGCATTTCACCAACCAGCGCAGTAGCCGATTCCGGCGCATCCGCCCCGGCTTCCAGCCAGGTCACGTTGCCGACTTTCGCCAGCGTCCGCGCAAACGCTTCGCTGGTGCTGAACAGTGCCTTGTCGGTGTCGCTCCAGTTTTGCAGCAGCACGTCGAGGACTTGCCCCGGCTTGATGTCCATCTCGGAGCGGATGCGGCGGATGCCCATGATGAAGGCTTTCACCCATTCGATTTCCGCCAGTGCTGCCTGATCAACCAGCGCAGTGTCAGCAACAGGGTAGGGTTGCAGCATGATGGAATCGCCGGAAACGCCCGCCAAGCCCTTGATGTTCTGCCAGATTTCTTCGGTGATGAA
>JBEUIR010000870.1:0-772 GCA_040415395.1 Candidatus Thiothrix namsaraevi | reverse complement strand
CATCAAACTGATCGGCGCGACCGGCAATAACCTCAATGACGTAACGCTGGAAATTCCGCTGGGGCTGCTGACCTGCATCACTGGCGTGTCGGGGTCGGGCAAGTCGACGCTGATCAACCGCACGCTGTACCCGTTTCTGGCGCGGCATTTGCACGACAGCAGCGTGGAAGTTGCCCCGGTGCGCGAAGTGCTGGGCGTGGAGCAAATCGACAAAATTATCGACATCGACCAAAGCCCGATTGGGCGCACCCCACGTTCCAACCCTGCGACCTACACGGGCGTGTTTACCGCAATCCGCGAACTGTTTGCGGCGACACAGGAAGCGCGGTCACGCGGCTATTTGCCGGGGCGGTTTTCGTTCAACGTTAAGGGCGGACGCTGCGAAGCCTGTTCCGGCGATGGTTTGATCAAGGTCGAGATGCACTTTTTGCCGGACGTGTACGTGACCTGCGAAGTGTGTGACGGCAAGCGTTACAACCGCGAAACCCTCGACATTCGCTACAAGGGCAAGAACATCAGCGAAGTGTTGGCAATGACGGTGGAAGATGCCTGCGAATTCTTCGCCGCCGTGCCGTCGATCCACACCAAACTGCAAACGCTGATGGACGTGGGGCTGTCGTACATCACGCTGGGGCAAAATGCGACTACGTTATCGGGTGGCGAAGCGCAGCGCGTCAAGCTGGCGAAAGAGTTGTCCAAACGCGGCACGGGCAAGACGATTTATATTCTGGATGAGCCGACCACGGGGCTGCATTTCCACGACGTTGACCAG
>JBEUIR010000869.1:0-826 GCA_040415395.1 Candidatus Thiothrix namsaraevi | reverse complement strand
TTCAATAATCACGGCATTGATTATTTGCTGGAGAATGTCTCCAAAGCGCGTTACCCCGGCATTATTGGCATTAATATCGGTAAAAACTTCGATACACCGGTTGAGAAAGCGGCGGATGATTACCTGATTGGTTTGCGCAAAGCTTACCCTGTGGCGCATTACATTACGGTCAATATTTCTTCGCCGAATACGCCGGGGTTGCGTACTTTGCAATACGGGGATGAATTGAAGCGTTTGTTGGTCACTTTACGGGAAGAGCAAAATCGACTTGTCCAGGAATACGGGCGTTACGTGCCAGTGGCGATTAAGGTTGCGCCGGATTTGAGCGAGGTGGAAATCCGCGACATGGCGCAGGTGTTTTCTGAGGTGCAGATTGATGGCTTGATTGCGACCAATACGACTTTGGATAAGTCAGCGGTGCAAGGTTTGCCTCATGCGAATGAGCAAGGTGGATTGAGCGGTAAGCCGTTGACGCAGCATTCCACGGAAGTGATTCGGCAGTTCCGGGCGGATATGGATAGCCGGATTCCGATTATTGGGGTAGGGGGGATTTTGTCGGGAGCGGATGCGCAAGCGAAATTGGCAGCGGGGGCGAGTTTGGTGCAGGTTTACAGCGGGTTTATTTACCGAGGGGCTGCACTGGTGCGCGAGTGTGTGGAGGTCACAAAAAAGGTCGGTTAATACCGACCTTTTTCTACGAGATGCTGAAAGCTGGTTACTTTGCAGGCGCGGCTGGAGCAGTAGCTTCAACTTTTACTTCAGGAGCAGCAGGTGCTGTAGTGGTAGCCGCAGGAGCAGCAGGTGCTGTAGTGGTAGCCGCAGGAGC
>JBEUIR010000868.1:0-830 GCA_040415395.1 Candidatus Thiothrix namsaraevi | reverse complement strand
AGCCACCGTTACAAATACCGCAATTTGACACCCGCGAGCGCTACCCAATTAGCGGAACGCTGGTTTGAATGGATGAAAACCTTACCCAACACCGCTTATTCCTCATGGGTATTGAATGGCAAGCACGTCACTGTCATCGTGACCGATACTAGCAGCACCCCATCAGCCGCCCTGAAAACCATTCTCGCCAAACTCAAAGCAGGCGCAACCGAAGTCATGACACCCCGTAAGGATGCGTTTCTACGCGGCATCCAGCGCTACAAAGGTGGTGTTGAACCGATGTATTTTAAGAATGTTTCCGCTGGCTATTACAACGGGTTCAGTGACATAAAAGCGCTGTTACCCACTATTTGTCAGCAAATCGGTGCAGCCAAACTCACCACTATTTTGCAAATCAACACCTTGGGCGGCGCGATTAACAACCCCGCGCTAGAAACGACGGCTGCTTACCCCCACCGCGCCTTTGGCTATCTCGGTGAATTGCAAACCTATTACGACAAAGCCACCCAAACCAAATTAGCAGAGCAAATTGTGCGCGATATTCAAGGAAAGCTAACGGCAAACGGGATCACAGCCCATTACCGCAATTACCCGGATGCCGAATTGCCTAACTGGGAAACCGCGTATTATGGCAAGTCCTACCCGCGCTTACAGGCATTGAAGCGCCAATTTGACCCGGATAACCTGATTCGCCACCCGCAAAGCGTCAAACTTTGAGGATGTCTGCCAACTGCCAGATACACGCATCGGCATTGCGTTGCCGAATTTCAAGCCGCAAGCCGTTTTCTTGTGCTGTTAACAAGCCTTCCAGTAAACGGATGTGGCGTACC
>JBEUIR010000867.1:0-834 GCA_040415395.1 Candidatus Thiothrix namsaraevi | reverse complement strand
CATCTACGCCCATATCCGCCATCATGCGCTTGATCACGCGGAAATTGCCGAGGTACGTCTCGAAACCGGGGACAAGGTTGAGCTTGCCGTTGCTGCCGACTTCTTTGTCTTCCATGTAGTTCAGGGTGAAATAGCGGGCAATGCCTTCAAACATATTGTCCCAGCCGGTGGTGTGTGAACCAACGAAGCTTGGGGTATGTGCGAATGGTACGGGGTAATCCGCTGGGATATGCCCTTCTTTGCGAGAGTTGCCGATGAACGCATTCAGGTCGTCACCGATAACTTCCGCCATACAGGTGGTGGAAACCGCGATCATGTCCGGTTTGTACAGCGCCTTAGCGTTTTCCAGACCGTCGTACATGTTCTTTTGACCACCGAAAACCGCTGCATCTTCGGTCATGGAGTCAGAAACGCACGAAATCGGCTCTTTGAAATGGCGGTTGAAGTAAGTGCGGAAGTACGCCACGCAACCTTGTGAACCATGCACATACGGCAAGGTTTTCTCAAAGCCGAGTGCGCACAATACTGCGCCTAACGGCTGGCAGGCTTTCGCCGGGTTAACGGTCAGGGCTTCACGCGCAAAGTTCAGGTCTTGGTATTCCTTGGTGGTTGACCAGAGGAAGGTTTCCTGAATCTTGTCCGCCGGGTGACGCTCTTCGTAGTTGTCCTGCTTGTTTTTCAGGTTGGCTTTGTACTCGTCATTGCGGAACAAAGGGTAGCTGGGAACGATGTTTTCAACAGCTTGGCTCATGTCATTTCTCCTCCCGCGCCGCTAATCTGCGGACAACGGGTAGTAAATTTATAATCTTTATGAGGGGTGTATTCAATACGCCC
>JBEUIR010000866.1:0-838 GCA_040415395.1 Candidatus Thiothrix namsaraevi | reverse complement strand
TTCAAATTCACGCCCGCTGCTTCCAACACATCCGCACTGCCGGATTTGCTGGAAATCGAACGGTTGCCATGCTTAGCGACTCGCGCTCCCGCTGCGGCTGCGACAAAGGCACTCGCGGTGGAAATATTGAACGTGCCGGACGAATCACCACCCGTACCGCAGGTATCCACCAAATGCTCCGGCGATACCTCAACGCGGGTCGATAATTCGCGCATTACGCTGGCAGCCGCGCTGATTTCCGTGACGGTTTCACCGCGCATTCGCAAGCCAATCAGAAACCCGCCGATTTGCGCGGGAGTCGCCTGACCTGTCATGATGGTACGCATCGCATCCGTCATTTCTTCGGTGGAAAATAAGCCGTTTTCCGTGATTTTACGTATGTATTTTTGCAATTCCATGAAATCTGCTTGATTCTTGCTAAGATAAGGATGAATGAATGCTAACATGGATTTAGTCTTTTGTGTTCACTACTGAAAGAGGTGTCTTATGGAAAAGAACATTGGCAGCATGGATAGAAATATCCGCTTCGGGGCAGGCGCTGTCCTGCTGATTTGGGGCTTGGTATTCAAAGGTGGTTTTCTGCTGATTCTGCTTGGAATTGTGCTGTTAGCCACTGGCTACCTGAACTTTTGCCCAGCCTACAAACTGATTGGCATGAATACCAACAAAAGGTAAGCGGATTTCTACTGCACTGGTTAGCGTCATTTGCCGCTAGCCAGTCAGTGTGCGATATTCACTGCCATTTTTAGAATGGATAGTTTGCACCATGATCATCAAACCCAGTGAACAGCCCGGTTCACACGAACGTCATTTACTCCGTAAAGCCAGCAATCCGCTG
>JBEUIR010000865.1:0-924 GCA_040415395.1 Candidatus Thiothrix namsaraevi | reverse complement strand
TCAAATATGTAAGTCTTATATTTTCAAAGCCTCACTGGTTGTTGTTCTAAATATAGTTTGATTATAGATTGACGAGACTTTCAGATAAACAGTTTTTATGGAAAATCGTGCGCACAATGTTGTACCTTGTGTCGGTTAAGGTTAGTGTCAGGTTCAAATGTTTTTTAGTCAGGAGTTAGGGTTGTGGCGGAAGAACCAGTTGAAATAAAGGGTGAAATGACCCTGCTTAGTGTGTTGCGGCTGGCATCTGTCGATCTGATGCTTATTCAGGAAACAGTCAAAAATAAACAGAACAGTTTGCCGCAATTGTTTGATAATAGCCCTTTGTTGGTCGATTGCAGTCGCTTGGGTGAAGCCTGTGCAGCGTTGGATTTTACCGCGTTACGTAACCTATTGCTGGAGTTGGGTTTCATTCCGGTGGGGATACGCAATATTGCTGGAGAATGCCGTGAATTAGCGCTTCAGGCGGGCTGGGCGGTATTGCGATCGGGGAGAGCCACGGGAGCGCCGAGTCGTAGTGAACGTCCGGTTGATTTTGTAGCGGAAGAAATACTGACAGAGGATGCACCTTGCCATCCCTTAACAAGTGTGAAAGTGGTTAATCGTCCGTTGCGTTCCGGTCAGCAAGTGTATTTTCCTGAGGGTAATCTGGTCATTTTACAGCACACCAGTGCAGGCTCGGAAATTCTTGCCGGTGGATCAGTACACGTTTATGGCTCTTTACGTGGGCGAGTACTGGCAGGTATTGGTGGCGATACCAGTGCGCGTATTTTCTGTCAGAAGCTGGAGGCTGAACTGGTGTCGATTGCCGGGCATTACCGTTTGTTGGATGATATTGACACTAATTTGAAAGGTTCACCAGCAATGGTGTGGTTGGATGGTGAAAAATTGAAAATCACCGCAATGTTCTGACAGAAAATACGC
>JBEUIR010000864.1:0-967 GCA_040415395.1 Candidatus Thiothrix namsaraevi | reverse complement strand
GTGACACCAACAACAGCGTCGTACCCTGTTGCTGAAACTCACGGATACGGTTAAAACTCTTATGTTGGAAATACGTATCGCCCACCGACAATGCCTCATCCACGATCAGAATATCAGGGCGAAACGCTGTTGCCACCGCAAACGCCACACGCATCTGCATCCCGCTAGAATAGGTACGTACTGGCTCATTGAAATACGAGCCGATTTCCGCAAACGCCTCTATCTCCGCTATATGCGCCAGCACCATCTCATGAGAAAAGCCCATCAGCCCCGCCGTGTGTAAAACATTATCCCGCCCGCTTAACTCTGGGCTAAACCCCATCCCCAATTCCAGAATCGCCGAGATTCGCCCATTCACCCAAATTTTGCCGGTAGTCGGAAACTGTGTCCCCGTGATCAGCTTGAGCAGAGTACTTTTACCAGCCCCATTCTGCCCAACAATCCCAACTGCTTCACCTTGACGGACGCTGAAACTTACATCCTGCAACACCCACTGTTCTGACGACGGGGTAATACGGCCACCAAACCAATTAAACACCCGCTGCCATTCCGAGGCATAATGCCGATAAGCCTTACCGACCTGCTGCACATCTAACACATTCATAACATGTCCACCATTTCCGGGCTGGCCTTGCGGAACAGGATTATCGCCACCGATGACAACAACACTGCCAACACCCCGATTACGACAATTCCCCCCAGAGCGGGAGGCTGGTTAAATACCAACACCTGATGGTAAGCCTCGACCACCGAATACATAGGGTTCAGCACCAACCATTGGCGGTAGTTTTCTGGGATAATGCTCGACATATAAACAATCGGGGTAAACCAGAACAAAAATTGCAATACAATCGGTACCACCTGACCAATATCGCGCATGAATACGTTCAGGACACCGAGAATCAGTCCCAAGCCTAACCCAAGCACCAATGTCACCAACATCAACAGCGGCAACCATAGGATTTGC
>JBEUIR010000863.1:0-1002 GCA_040415395.1 Candidatus Thiothrix namsaraevi | reverse complement strand
AATCCGCGCCCTGCGTTGGCCTGATAGCGTCATCTGTCCGCATTGTGGCTCAGTAGACACCATCCGTCGAGGTAAGGACGACCGCCAACCGGAACGGCAACGTTATCAATGCAAAGGCTGTAACAAACGTTTTGATGATCTGACAGGGACGGTGTTTGAAGGCCACCACCAGCCGCTGAAGGTGTGGGTACTGTGTCTTTACCTGATGTCGTTGAACCTGTCCAACCAACAAATCGCCCGCGAACTGGGGTTGAACAAGGATGATGTGCAGGCAATGACGGAACAGTTACGACGCGGTATCGAGAAAAAAAACGCCAGTAAACCTGTCTGGGAATGTTGAATTTGATGAGGTTTATGTCAAGGCCGGACACAAGGGAAATCCCGAAGCCGTCGCGGATGCCGGGCGTGAAGGCCGCCGCCGCGCCCTGAAAGGTGCACCGGGGCGTGGGACACTGGAAAAGGACAAACCACCCATCTTCGGCATGATTCAGCGTTCTGGGGAAGTCGTGATCCGTATGCTGGCGAATGTGAAACAGACGACGATCAAGCCGCTGATTGTGGAAACGGTGGCAGCGGGCACGCTGGTGTACACAGATGAGTACAACATTTACAGTCGATTGAAAGAATGGGGCTATGCCCACAAAACCGTCAATCATGGCACAGGCGAATATGCCCGTGATGAAGATGGTGACGGTTTCCATGAAGTTCACGTCAACACGATGGAAGGTTTTTGGTCACTGTTACGCTCATGGTTACGCCCACATCGGGGTATCTCACAAGAGAAACTGCCGTGCTACTTGACGTTCTTTGAATCGCTACACAACATCAGAAAGCGGGGGAAAGCGGCACTTCACTCCTTACTTTTGCTGCTGCTGGGATAAGACCCTGAAACGCATATTGAGCCAGGTCTGTACTGCTGGATTTCATTAAACTTGAACCGAGGATATAACATGAAGTACGCATTGTGTGCCGCACTCGCTTTCTTAGCAACCGTCCAGACAC
>JBEUIR010000862.1:0-1002 GCA_040415395.1 Candidatus Thiothrix namsaraevi | reverse complement strand
TGCCAATGCTACAGGAACGAAGCCACTATGCCCGCCAAAGATATGTACCACGAAGCCGTCAAACAAGCCCTGATCAATGAACCAAGTCATTGCCCAAGGCTGGCAGGGCAAGCGGCGCACTCACGGCTGTCTGGTTCACATTGATCTGAAAGGTGAAAAAGTCTGGTTGCAACACGACAGCACCGATGCAGAAATTGCCGAGTCACTGGCTATTCACCCCCTGAATATTAATCAGCGAGTCTGCATAGCAATCATCCAATAAGCGCGTTTTGCTGCACGATTTTCGCCAACGCCGACGAATCCAGCTCCCCAAGACCCGCATCCACCAACGCCTGCATATAATCCGCCGCGCGTTGTGTCCCCGGTAAATTCAAGCCAAACGTGGTGGCAGTATCGGTCACAATATGCATGTCTTTATTGTGCAAGTGCGCTTTGAAACCGGGCTGAAAGTTTTCATCCAAGATGCGTTGCCCGTGCAATTCCAACACCTTTGAATAAGCGAAACCGCCGAGCAGGGCTGCACGTACTTTGGCAGGATCAACGCCAGCCGCTTTTGCCATTTCAAACGCTTCCGTAACCGCAATAATGCTTTGTGCTGCAATCAACTGATTACAGGCTTTGGCTAATTGCCCAGCACCATGCTCACCGATATGCGTGATGGTTTTGCCCATTGCGGCAAGCGCAGGGCGGGCATATTCCAAATCATCGGCATTGCCGCCCACCATAATGGTTAATGTGCCAGCAATTGCGCCAACGTCACCGCCAGAGACCGGCGCATCCAGCATTCGGATACTTTTTGCCGCCAGTTTTGCCGCGATTTCACGGGTTGTAACCGGAGAAATGGTGCTCATATCAACCACCAGCAAACCGGGTTTGCCACCTGCAATGACACCGGTTTCACCCAATAATACCGCTTCCACATCGGGTGTGTCGGATACGATAGAAATTACCATGTCGACATTTGCCGCCAGTGCAGCGGGGGTCGGGTAATATTCTGCGCCT
>JBEUIR010000861.1:0-1002 GCA_040415395.1 Candidatus Thiothrix namsaraevi | reverse complement strand
GGTGTGCCCGAAGCGGAATTGGGGAGTATTTTCGAGCCGTTCCAGCGTAGCAGTAACGCCAGTGCCAGCCGTAACGGTTACGGGCTGGGCTTGGCGATTGCGCGGCGGGCGATTGAGAGTCACGGAGGGACGATTCGCGCATTGAATCGAGCAGAACAGGGCTTGCGAGTGGAAATCAGCTTGCCATTGTCCGGTAACAGCTAAATTAAACCTATTTCATCAAAATCCAATCCATTCTCCTACCGCCATCCGTAAGAAAGGATAGGTGATCTAAAAATCACATCCTTGCCTCAATCACGACTCTTGGAGAATGGCTATGAGAACCCATCAAAAACTGGCACTGGCTGCCATGACACTGGCAGTATCCAGCGCCTTACAAGTACAAGCATCCAGCCACCGCGAAGCACCCTTCATTACCGAAAACCCCAAGGTTGACGCCACCGACTTCTATGCCTTCCGCAGTTATGAAGCGGGACGCGAAGGCTATGTCACCCTGATCGCCAATTACAACCCACTGCAAGACCCGTATGGCGGCCCCAACTATTTCAGCCTATCGCCCGATGCACTGTATGAAATCCACATCGACAACAGCGCTGATGCCAAGGAAGACCTGACCTTCCAGTTCCGCATGACCAACGAATTGGGTAACGCTGGCAAAGGCATTGCCCTGCCAATTGGCGGCAAGGATATTCCCGTACCGCTGGTGAATATTGGCCCGGTCACGGATACCGATGCCAGCAGCCTGAATTTCCGCGAAGCCTACAGCCTGACGATGATCAAAGGCGACCGCCGCAGCGGCGAAAAGCACGAAGCTATCAACCCCGCCAACAGCAGCAAAACGTTTGCCAAACCACTGGACAATGTGGGTAGCAAAACCTTCAGCACCCAAGCTTACGACCAGTACGCCCACACCTTCAGCTTCCCGCCATCCGCTACAACCTCAACGGGCGCGATGCGGCGCAATGGCAACCGCCGCTGCAAACGCTGGAAGTGCAAGCCTTG
>JBEUIR010000860.1:0-1004 GCA_040415395.1 Candidatus Thiothrix namsaraevi | reverse complement strand
GCCTGCAAAAATACAACGATAAAATCAAAGTGGGTCAGACTTGATTGATTTTGAATTCAAGATTTGTATTGCCATTGGATGTACAAACCACGTCATTCCTCCTAGACTATCCACATAGCCTAACGAGGAACGCGCCATGTCCAGCACCGCCGCCAAAGATGACCGCATCAGCATCCGCACCCCGCCCGACCTGAAGCGGATGCTGATTGCGGCTGCGGCTGTTTCCAACATTTCTATGACCGATTTCCTGTTGAATGCCGCCCGTAAAGCCGCCGAAACAGTGTTGGCAGAATCCCGCCAAATCACCCTGAACCAGCAGGAATGGGATCGTTTCATGGACTTGCTGGATAACCCACCACCGCCCAATGCAGCCCTACGCGCCGCCATGCAACGCCATCACGCCTTGCTGGATTGAGCCGGATGCAGATTATCCCCTTCACCGCCGCGATAGCGCGGGATGCGTTTGATTGTGGCGAACCCGCTTTGAACCATTACCTGCAACAACTGGCAGGGCAACACAGCCGCAAGAATGTCAGCCGTACTTTCGTTGCCATTGATAACGACACCGTGACAGGTTTCTACAGCCTGAGCATGGCGGAATCACAGTTGGAAGATTTACCTGCCGCTACCCGCAAGAAATTGCCCCCACAATACCCCGTTCCCGTCGCCCGCTTGAGCCGCTTGGCAGTAGACAAAACCTGTCAGGGGCAACGCATGGGTGAACTCTTGCTGATGAATGCATTGGCACGCTGCGCCAGAATTGCGGGGGAAATCGGTACAGTCGGCATTATCGTGGATGCCAAACACGAGCAAGCACAACGGTTTTATCTGAAGTATGGGTTTACGCCCTATACGACCAAACCGCTGACGCTGTTCATTCCAATGCAGACGGTGATGCAGTCGTTGCCTTAACAGGTATTTCTTTCTTGCACCCTAACGCCATTAGGCATCCTTCCACAGCGCGGACGGTAGATAGCTAATCACCCAAAATGCGTAGTATTATC
>JBEUIR010000859.1:0-1004 GCA_040415395.1 Candidatus Thiothrix namsaraevi | reverse complement strand
TGGAAATACGACTATCGCGTTTCCGCTACCGGTTAACAGGATGCAGGCTTTTCAACTCTCACTATCGCGTCAGAATAGACCCTTAAAACCAATCTTGAGTCCCCCTAATGTATTGAGTGACCCTATGCGCCCTGTGAAAACGTACTTGCTGGCACTGTCATTGTTATTGCTGTTGTTTAGCCCGTTGCACTTACATGCCTTGGTCGCCCCTGCACAGGTGCAGGTGGAAAGTGAGTGGGGGGATGCCAATTCGGATGACATAAAAGCCGTCCTGACTTCGGTCATTGAGGTTATTTCGCCGTATATGGCGGGGCGCAGTTTTGGCAATGTTATCGTCAGGAATGATAAAAGCGGTCCCATTGCTATCTATGAAAAAAGCCCGAATGACGACTATATCGTGATGCTCAATGTTCAGGGGCGTTATTGGGCACAACTGGCTTATCAATTTTCCCACGAAATGTGTCATTTGATGTCCAATTACGATCTTGCCCCGAATAACATCACCGGTCAGCAATGGCTTGAAGAGTCTTTGTGTGAGGCGTTCAGTTTGTTTGCACTGGAAAAAATGGCTCAACACTGGGAAACGAATCCGCCTTACCCACATTGGCAGGAATATGCCCCTAAATTCCTAGAATACCAGCAAGATATGGTGAAACAGGCACATCGCCAGCTTCCTAAAAGCATGAAGTTGCCCAAGTGGTATCAAGCCTATGCTAAAACGCTGAGTGCTGACCCCTACGCCCAAGGTCGTGACCTCAACGAGTTGGTTGCCAATCAATTGCTACCTATTTTTTCATCCAATCCAGAGACCTGGATGACGCTGAATTATTTAAATCTCGGTGATGATAGTGGGGATAAAACCTTGAATAAATACCTAACGGATTGGGAGGGTAATGTGCCGTCCACTTGGCAGCCCACGATTAAAGAAATTAAGCAAATCCTGATAAAGAATTGATCGCCAGGCCGCTCTTCCGAAAAAGGTTTTATTCAAGGTTTTATAAGTC
>JBEUIR010000858.1:0-933 GCA_040415395.1 Candidatus Thiothrix namsaraevi | reverse complement strand
ATGGTCTATTTGCTGATTGCACTGGCTTACCTGCTCGGTTCCATTTCTGCCGCCATCATTACCTGCAAACTGATGGGCTTACCTGACCCGCGCACGGTCGGTTCCAATAACCCCGGCGCGACCAATGTGCTGCGCCACGGCGGTAAGAAAGCCGCTGCGATTACCTTGCTCGGCGATGGTTTAAAAGGCTTGATTCCGATCTTAGTCGGCAAAGCCTTGGGTGTGGATGAGACGGGGTTGATCTTGATTGGTATCGCCGCGTTTTTGGGGCATTTGTACCCCGTATTCTACGGTTTCAAAGGCGGTAAAGGTGTTGCCACCGCTATCGGCGTATTCCTTGGTGTGAATATTTGGGGTGGCATAGCCTTCGTCGCCACATGGTTGGTCATGGCGAAAGGTTTCAAAATTTCATCACTCGCCGCGCTGATTGCCACCGCACTCTCGCCGATCTACTTTTGGGTATTGAGTGATGGCAATGGCTGGTTGACCTTGGGCGTGTTATTCATGGCGATTATGATTTTCTGGCGGCACGAATCCAATATCCGCAACCTGCTATCGGGCAAGGAAGACAAGATTCAGTCCAAAGAAGGCGCGGAATCGGTGACAAATGAAGAGTGAATGAGAATGTACCCTGCAAGCGCTTCCCTAACAAAAGAATCGCCAGCAGGGCTGACTCCTACAACGCAGGATTTTAAGGTGCCGGGCTGTAAGGCAATGACGAATGGTGCAGGAAGATTTTCAAACGCCCATCCGCTTTGTCACGTTTGTAACCAAAAGTATATTCCACCTTGGTTTCTTTGCCGGTGTTCGCATCGGTGAAGTAATAATTACCCATTGCCTGTGCCGTGTCTTGGTTGAGGGCAACCGCTTCGTTTTCAAAACGCACATTTGACCAAGGTTGCAATGCAAAACCATGATCTTCGGGTTCTTTGC
>JBEUIR010000857.1:0-1008 GCA_040415395.1 Candidatus Thiothrix namsaraevi | reverse complement strand
GAAGGGATGTTTCAGTGGTGAGGATGCCAGCCTGTTTTGGGCTAATGAAGATACCGCTGAACATGAGGTTTACATCAATTTCATGCGTAACTGCGGCATCTGTTACGAGCCAGATCACCGTAAATATTGGGAAACACAAAAGCCTTTTGCGGAGCGTGAATTTATCATCCCGGCTCTATTGCCGCTGACCAGCAATGCCAAAGCTGCATGGGGCAACACCCGCCCAGACGATTGGCAACTCGACATCGAATACCCATTCCTCCACCACAGCATTATCGAACGCATCATCCTGCGCTTAGGTGAAACCTATCAGGGCGAACCGTGGCGAACCGGTATTTTCTGTGAAACCGAATACGGTAAAGTCTTGCTCGAATGCACCTACCACGACAAACAACAATCCACCCAAGGACAACTCAGCTTCCACTTGCGCGGCGACCAGCTTGCCCCCTTGGTATACGCCTTACGCAAACTGGTGAGCGAAATCAGCCCACACCGCCGCTATCAGGAATTCCTGCAACAAGGTAAAACCAACCGCGCAGCCTTGCCTGAATTCAAAGCAGCAGAGGAGAACTTCAGTTCACGTCTCGACCCGATTGAACCCACTAAAACCCTCAAGCTGTTCATCTCCTACTCCCGTGCAGACCGCGAACACAAACTCACGCTGGAAAAACACATGCGCCTGATCAAAGAAGCCCTCAAACACCAAGTCAAACTCGACATCTGGAGCGACCACTTGATGGATGCGGGCGAAGGCGTGAACGACCAAATCTTGCCCGAACTACGCAGTGCTGACCTGATTCTTCTGCTGGTCAGCCCCGATTTTCTTGACCCCGAACGCTACAGTTGCCGGGTTGAATTGCCGATTGCGCTGGAACGCCATGAGAAAGAAAAAACACCTGTTATTCCAGTCATCGTTCACCATACCCTTTGGCAAGGACGGTTGGGGCATTTGACTGTCGCCACCAAAGAAAATGCCAACCCGCGAGAAGACTGGCCTTCCGACTATAA
>JBEUIR010000856.1:0-1009 GCA_040415395.1 Candidatus Thiothrix namsaraevi | reverse complement strand
ACCGGGGTTTTGCCCTTGGTGTTCATGAACAAGGTTTTGTACTGCATTTTCAGCAGGTAGGGGATGCGACCCATTTTCAGGATTTGGGTATCGCCGCCAAACCAGCTATTGGAGCGGATGTAGAAGCCTTTGCCTGCGCCCATGTCGCCGATGCAGAACACCACCGGCTGCAACGGGCGGTTGGCTTCTTCTGCATTCAGCAAGCCACGGTCGTAAGCAATCTGCCTGCCCACGATGTCACATTCCTGATGACCGATAGCGCCGAGTTTGGGGACGGTCACAGCAGCGCAGTCACCGGCGGCGAACACTTCCGGGTAACGCGGGTTGCGCATCAGCAGGTCGGTGATGACGTAGCCTGAGCTGTCGCTGATCGGCAGCCCCATGAGGAACGGGTGCGCCTCCCAGTCTGGGAACACCAGCTTGAGTTCGGCAGGCACGGTCTGACCATTGGCGAACTCAATGCTGTCAGCCGTCAGGCGCACAATGTCACGGGTATTGTTGATATAGTGGAAACCCATGCTGGACGCGGCTTGCAGCAATTGCCCGACCACTTGCTCACCGGCATCTTCGGCGATCATTTCCGCAGGGGTGGTGAGGGTAATCTTGCTGGCGTCGCCCAGCTTGTGTTGTTGCAGCCAAGTCGCCATGGCAAGGGCAACCTCCACCGGCGGGCCTTCACAGGCTGCCAGCGTATTGGGAATATGCCCGCCGGGGTAAGGCTCCAATCCCCATGCACCATCCCCTTGGTTGAAACGGGCGGAAGCGATTACCACTGAGCCGCCCTTGTATGTGCCGTCATGCAGTTTGCGGCGTAATTTATTGCCGTGGTAAAAGTCGGTCACGCTGTCGCCGTGTTCGCTGAAGCCCTCAATCTTGTCAAACGCCAGCCGCGAACCAACCGCCACCACCAGATATACCAGTGGTAAATGAGAATTCGGTAAAGTTACACTATCCACAAATACTCTAACGCTCAAGGATGCTACCGATGTTGGATTACACGCTTTCTGTT
>JBEUIR010000855.1:0-1009 GCA_040415395.1 Candidatus Thiothrix namsaraevi | reverse complement strand
GCGCAAGCCATTAAGAACGCCAACACCAAGCGCACTCAAGCCGCTTACCAGTTGCAGGGCGATTTCCGGCTTGTGACCACGGGTACGCCGATTGAAAATCATCTGGGGGAATTGTGGAGTTTGTTCCGTTTCCTCAATCCGGGGCTGCTGTTCTCGCAGCAAAAGTTCGGCGAACGTTTCCAAACGCCGATTGAACGCGACCATGACGACAAGAGCCGCCATGCGCTGAAAAAACTGGTACAACCTTTCATGTTGCGGCGTACCAAAAATCAGGTATTGCAGGAATTGCCGCCGCGCACGGAAATTACCTTGTCGGTGAGTTTGAGCGATGCGGAAATGGCGTTGTACGAAGCCTTGCGCCAACAAGCCTTGGAACGCCTGACCGAAGAAACCGCTGAGGGTGAAAATAAGCATCTGCAAGTGTTGGCGGAAATTACCCGCTTGCGTCTTGCGGCGTGCCATCCGCAATTGGCGATGCCGGGAAGTGCGTTGCCGTCCAGTAAATTGCAGGCATTCGGCGAATTGGTGCTGGAATTGCGCGAAAACCAGCACAAAGCACTGGTATTCAGCCAATTCGTCAAGCATTTAACGCTGTTGCGTGAATGGCTGGATGGGCAAGGCATTGTTTATCAGTATTTGGATGGCTCAACCCCGATGGAACAGCGTAAGGAACGGGTAGAGGCGTTCCAGCGCGGCGAAGGCGATATTTTCCTGATCAGCCTCAAGGCAGGTGGGTTTGGCTTGAACCTGACGGCGGCGGATTACGTGATTCACATGGATCCTTGGTGGAATCCGGCGGTGGAAGATCAAGCCTCCGACCGGGCGCACCGCATTGGGCAGCAACGCCCCGTGACGGTCTACCGCTTGGTGGCAGAAAACACCATCGAAGAAAAAATTGTTAAACTGCACGCTCTCAAGCGCGATTTGGCGGATAGTTTGCTGGAAGGCTCGGATGTGAGCGGTAAGCTGTCGGCGAAGGATATGTTGGAGATGATCAGGGGCGGGGCGT
>JBEUIR010000854.1:0-1010 GCA_040415395.1 Candidatus Thiothrix namsaraevi | reverse complement strand
CACGGAATTTCGGTCACGACCACGGGAATCGGTCACGGATTCGGTCACGGGAAGTGAGAGAGAAAAATGTTCTTCGGCAGTGCCTAACGCGGGGTTGTGTAGACCAGTTGCCCCATTGCGCTGGTGAAATGGCATGGCAGGGGAAGGGGTAGCCGGTGCGTCGCTTTTGGCGATTTTAGCCGCTACTTTCAGTAAGTCTTTATCGTCAAGATCGCACGGGTTAAACAGTTTTGCATAAGCGTCGAATACTTGCGCCTGAATATCCGCATCAGTGTTAGCACCTGACTTTTTAACCGCATCCACTAACGCCTTGATGGTGTCAGATACAGACATACGCTGAATAGGCGGGGTAGGGGATTCATCATTAAACAACTTGCCCGCGTTATATTCCTGCATTTGCTCTTTATACAAGCGCTGTACATTGGCTAATTGTTCCGGTGATTGCTTCATGTTCGCCGTTTTAATTGCAGGCTTGTCTAATTCAATCGAATCGGGTTTTTTAATGGTTGATTCGATCTTATCGCCCACGGTTTTTAATGTGTCGCCGGTTATTGCCGCCATTTGTTCGCGGGCATGTTGCGCACGGGCATATTCGGTGGCGATAACTTCAGGGGATGATTTTAATCCCGCCTCAACTTTTGCCGCGTATTCGCCCACGGTTTGTTTGGCAGAGTTCGCGCCGTTGGTAAATGCCGCCATTGGTGCGGATTCATTGCCCCGGTCGGAATAGGTTGAAATGCTGCCATCGAATTTTCGTGGCGGTTGGCGTAGGTTGCGGGTCACGTCATAGCCATGCTGCATCAGGTATTCACGCGCCGCTGCGAATTGCCCGCCTAAGTAGTGGAAGGCGTATTCAAAGAAGCTGATTAGCACCAGTGACAAGAGGAAAGAGGCGATAGTGCCAGACGCGCCAAAGGCTTCGCGTAAGACGTTCACCAATGGATGATAGTTGGATTCATCCTTTTCCATCGTTTTAGCCGTTGCTGCGAGTGCTAGGGCTTTTTGTTGGT
>JBEUIR010000853.1:0-1011 GCA_040415395.1 Candidatus Thiothrix namsaraevi | reverse complement strand
CATTGGCAGGGCAGGTAGTGCATGAGCTGACGCGGCGGGGTAAATACATTTTGCTGCATACCGATGCGGGTGTGGGGCTGATTCATTTGGGAATGTCCGGCAGTTTGCGGATTGTTGCTGCGGATTTAGTGCCGCGTAAGCATGACCATTTCGATTTGGTGTTAGACAGTGGCAAGGCGGTGCGTTACCACGACCCGCGCCGCTTCGGAGCGTTTTTGTGGGCAGAGGGCGATCCGTTGCAACACGCTTTATTGTGTGAATTGGGGCCGGAACCGTTGGAAGACGGTTTCGATGGGGATTATTTGTTTGAGCGTTCGCGTAATCGCAGTGTGAGCGTGAAAGTGTTCATTATGAATGCGCATATTGTCGTTGGCGTAGGCAATATCTACGCCAACGAAGCGCTGTTTCTAGCGGGGATAGACCCACGGCTGGCGGCGGGGCGCGTATCCCGCGAACGTTACGCTAAACTTGTGCAAACTATCCGCCAAATTTTGGCCTATGCCATTGAATGCGGGGGAACAACCCTGCGTGATTTTGTACGTGAAGATGGGTCGCCGGGGTATTTTAAGCTGGAGCTGAAGGTTTACGACCGGGCTAAGTTGCCGTGTGTCGTCTGCCAAAATCCCATTGCGCAAATCACCCAAGGGCAACGTTCCACTTGGTTCTGCCCCATCTGCCAAATTTGATGAAGGGAAATCGCCTTGCGGCTTGCCGCTGAGTCAAGTTCGGCGCGTACCCCTGATCGACATATCTACTTCTTCGAGAATGCCATTCGCCATCAGTTCGCGTACTAATTGCTTGCGAATGCCTTTGTTGATACCAATATCCATGCCAATGCGGTAGAAAATGAAGGAGGGAATCCCGATAATGACTAACCCGATCATAAAATACATGATAACTTCTGTATCCAACATAAA
The DNA here is from genome assembly GCA_040415395.1 of Candidatus Thiothrix namsaraevi. Lineage (GTDB taxonomy): Bacteria > Pseudomonadota > Gammaproteobacteria > Thiotrichales > Thiotrichaceae > Thiothrix > Thiothrix namsaraevi. The sequence continues at coordinate 94 of JBEUIR010000853.1, read as the reverse complement.
AGCCCCTTGCTTAATGTGCTGTTGTGCGATTGATTCGATTGTTTTTTAAGCGAAATAAACAGAGTCGCTCTTAAATAAGAATATTATATGAATA
>JBEUIR010000852.1:0-1013 GCA_040415395.1 Candidatus Thiothrix namsaraevi | reverse complement strand
ACTAACCCCGATACCACCATCCCTTGAGATAGCAGTGTTAGCCAGCGCGGAAATAAGCCATCAAACGACAAATTTTGCAGCTCAGGGTTGTCAATTTGAATGCTAATGCCGTTGCGCACCCATTCGTAACGCTGACTCATGAGCTGTTCGCCCGTGAGTGGGTCAACATGGTATTCAAATAAATACACCCGATCCTGCTCCGTGGCATTCCCCACCGCTGCTAACGCTTGTTGCATGGCTTCATTGATGCAGGGTTCAAATAACAATGCCTGCATCGCAATCGCTACCGCTTCAAACAAGGCATCCTTGCGCAGCAATAACTCCTCTGTTTGTTTACGCTCAGTAATATCGCGTCCGGTTTCAAGAATGTATTCAGGTCGCTCTTGCGCATCGCGAATCAGGCGGTAACTGCTATTGCACCAATAATGCGAACCGTCTTTGCGGATCACATCGAGATTTACCTCAAAGGCAATATCACACTGCGGATCAGCTAATTTCTCTGGGGTCAGGTGTTCCGCTACCAATTGCTGGAAGTGCGAGAGGGATTCAGGTGTCAGCAAGCGTGCAAGCGGCAGGCAACGAAACTCCTCCGCACTATAGCCCGTGCGCTGATACAGCGAGGGTGTGGCGTACAACACGCTCATGTCGAGATTGAGCACACCGATGTAATCGTGCATGTTCTCGGTAATCAAATTGAACAGGCGGGTTTGCTCGCGGGCTTCTGCTTCAGCCTGTTTACGTTTGGTCACATCCCGCACGTCGACCACCAATTTGCCACCGTCTTCATGGCGGTTCAGCGAAGCCATGAACCAGTGTGTTTCCCCCTGAAGCACTAAGGAGTATTCGTAACGGCAGTTTTCCCCGGTGCGGCGCACGTAGTCAGCACATTCCAAATAAGGCGCAACAACATCGGGTGGTAACACTGCCGTAATGGATTTGCCGAGGAACGTCTCTGGCGGCATCAGTAACAGCTCTGGGGAGCGACATTGAACATCTAATAAACAATCTTCGGC
>JBEUIR010000851.1:0-1013 GCA_040415395.1 Candidatus Thiothrix namsaraevi | reverse complement strand
ATGGCATAGGTTTCGTCGTTGATTTCCTTGCCGAATAAGTGAATGTCGCGCTGTTTGCTGCTGGGGTACTTTTCTTCGATAAAATTCTGCGATTCGGTAAGCATTCCGCCGCTACCACATGCAGGGTCGTAGATGCTCAAAGTCAGCGGCAAATCGGCTTTGATCGGGTCAAATACCAAGTGGGTCATCAGCTCAATCACTTCACGCGGGGTAAAGTGTTCACCCGCCTCTTCGTTGTTTTCCTCGTTGAATTTGCGGATCAACTCCTCAAACACGTAGCCCATGCCGAGGTTGGTCAACGCGGGGAGTTTGTTGCCGTCAGGGTCTTCAGCAATGTCGGGCGTGAGGTTGATATACGGGGACACAAACTTTTCCACCACATCCAGCAACACTTGCTTGGAAGCCATGTGGCGGATTTGCGCTTTCAGGTTGAAACGCCCAATGATTTCCTTGACGTTATCACTGAAACCCAGCAGGTACTCTTCAAAGTTCGCCAGCAGGATTTGCTGGTTATTGGTGGCAGTACTGAACAGCGTTTTCAGCGTCCAGCGCGAGGTGTTGTAGAACACGTAACCGGAGGCGGCTTTTAATGGCTCATCGTCCAGTTCGGTGGCGTGCATTTCCTCACGCTGGAAGTTGACCTCATCCAGCACGGCTTGCTTGGTGGTTTCCAACAGGGTGTCGATACGGCGTAACACCACCATCGGTAAAATCACATCGCGGTATTTGCCGCGCACATACACATCGCGTAAACAGTCGTCGGCGATAGCCCAAATAAAGGAAATGAGTTTGTTGTGTACGCTGTGATCCATGACTTTCCCTAAGTATTGCGTGGACTGCTACCCTAGCAGCTTGCCAGCAACAGGCAAAGCAAAAAGGGCGTATGCCATACACCCTTTTCTATGCAATGGTTAACAGCAAGCCTGCCCAGATGCTGTTGGCGTACAGCAAGCCCCGCCGCTAACTAGGGGGATGTCAGCCACACTATCCGCTGTTGGTGGGGCCGCTTGCTC
>JBEUIR010000850.1:0-1014 GCA_040415395.1 Candidatus Thiothrix namsaraevi | reverse complement strand
CATTGTGTTGGAATTCAAATACCTATCACTGAGCGACCTAAAAATGAGCGGCGAACAGGTGCGCGAACAATCCCGCGAAAGTCTGGCGCAACTGCCTGCGGTGCAAACCGCTTTGAACGAGGCTTTGCAGCAATTGCAGCATTACCGCACTGTATTGGCAGAGAAATACCAAGAACCACAGCGGCTGCATTGCCTTGCAGTAGTTGCCTTGGGCTTTGACCGAGTGGTGTGGCAGGCATTGTAAAAACTACTGGTGAATTCACGCGTGTTTTATTTGAGCAAATGCTCATAACGCTGATCCGTCAGCGTCTTCATAAACGCCACTAGCGCATCCACTTCCGAATCTTTCAAGGCAGATGCTTGAAACTCTTTGGTTTCCAATGCCAGATTTTTATCAACCTCTGGCGCAGCCCACCGTTTAGCGGTTTCCGGGTTGAGCGTGCGTTGCGCATTATTGAATTTGTCGTAAAACAATACAACGGTACGCAAATCGGCAAGCACGCCATTGTGCATATACGGTGCTGTTACCGCCACATTGCGCAAGGTTGGCACTTTGAATTTGCCATCTTCCTTTGCATCATCAATGTCAGGATGTTCCAGCAAACCGTGGTCGATAAACGCCTTGCCCTTGCCATTGGCTGCCCGCACTGCTTCGTGGGGTGGCACACCGAGATTATGGTATTCGTAATTGGAAAACGTTTCACCCTCACTGCCGGGGAAGGCTTTCACCTGATGGCAGCGGTTACAATTGGTGAATTGGTTGGAAAAAAACAGCGATTCGCCCAGCGATTCCTGATCCGTCAACTCGACCTCGCCTTTCAAATAGCGGTCATATTTGGAATCAAACGGCGCAAACACATCCGTTTTTTCAAACTCGCCCAAACTTTCCGCCATTGCCGCGTAAGCCGTTTCCGGCGTGTCAAAAACGCTTGCGCCAAAAAGCTGTTTGAAGGCACTGACATAATCCTGATTTTCTTGCAAACGCGCCACCACAGCAGCTTTATCCGGCATCCC
>JBEUIR010000849.1:0-1014 GCA_040415395.1 Candidatus Thiothrix namsaraevi | reverse complement strand
ATGTGAGCAATATTGACAGATAACCGATGAAATGCAATCCCCAACTGATAAAAGGTAGTGATAAAGCTGAGAATTCAGGCAAACCGCAGGGTTACACGGAACAATTCACCGATTTCATCAAACGTGATCCGTTCCTGCATTAGCTTCAGCATCATTGGAATTCCCCTGCCCAAACCATCGAAGTAGCGCAGGTTATCGAGGAATTTCATCAGGAAAATATTACGCGGGGCAGAGTTGCCATAGCGGATTTTATTCAACGTCAGGGTATTCGCCAACTTGCCGGGGGAGGTAATTTCGATCCGATCACTATAGACATGCACCTGTATTTTGCGCTGGCTGAGGGAATAATCGCGGTGAGCAACGGCATTGACCATCGCCTCACGCAAGACTTTGAGCGGAATCAGCACGGTTTCAGTGCGGCGTGTACCTTCAATAGTGGATGGGTTTGGCAGAAAAAGTTGGAGCAAAGCCACCGTTTTGTCGATCAGTTCCGGCAATGTGCCCAGCACTTCCTTTTTGTCCAACAGGTCATCGGTGATGTCATCGCCTTTAAAGACGGCGAACATGATGGAAGCGTGTGGTAGGCGGCGCTGAGGCTGTTTACCGAACATCAGCAGTCCACCGACGGTTGCCACCTGTTTACCTTCGAGTTCGGTCAGGATGTCCGCATTCAACAACAGGCTTTGCTGTTCGTCGTTTGGCAAATCAATAAAGGCGGTGTCGTAGTAGGTGCGGTAGTAATGATCAACTAAGCGGAAGTCGATGCCTTCGATACCGGTATCGGCAACGGGTGCTGTATCGAAATGTACTAACCCTGCTTGCTGAAATAAACGGCTCAATTCTTCCTTGTGGATGATCAGTTGTTGGATAGTATTAATCATAATAACAAACATGTATTGCATTAAAGTAAATATGTCAACCCTGATCGCCCGCTTTCACCGGCCGATTCAATTCCGGTGGCAACTGCACAATCTCGCAAGCACCACGATACTGCTCCGGCACATTGTCGGGGCA
>JBEUIR010000848.1:0-1016 GCA_040415395.1 Candidatus Thiothrix namsaraevi | reverse complement strand
TCCGCGCCAACCTCGCCAAGCCCGAAGTCCGCGCCAATTTCTACCGCGCAATGGATGGCTTGATGACGCGCCGCCTCGATCAATTTCCCGACAAAGCCGCACTGGAACGCTTGCGTACCCAAAGCATGGCAATCCGCGCCAATGCCTTGAGCAAGTTGCCGGAATTGCTGGAAACCCTCGAAGCCAACCTGACCCGCAACGGCATCCAAGTGCATTGGGCAGAAACTGCCGAACAGGGCAACGAGATCGTGCAAGCGATTTTGGAACGCCACAACGCCAAGTCGATCATCAAAGGCAAGTCGATGGTGTCGGAAGAAATGGGCATGAACCATTTCCTCGAAGCCTTGGGGATTGAGTGCTTGGAGTCCGACCTTGGCGAATTCATTATCCAACTGGATGGCGAAACCCCGTCGCACATTATCATGCCTGCGATCCATAAAAATCGCGTGCAGATTGCCAAACTGTTCCACGAAAAATTCCCCGACATTCCCTACACCGAAGACGTGGATGAATTGACGCAAATGGCGCGGCGCATTTTGCGCGACAAGTTTTACGCGACAACGGTGGGGCTTTCCGGTGTGAATTTCATGGTGGCAGAAACCGGTACGCTGTGTCTGGTGGAAAACGAAGGCAACGGGCGCATGTCGACCACCGCGCCGTCGGTGCATATCGCGGTCACGGGCATTGAAAAAGTGGTGGAAAGTTTGAGCGATGTGCCGCCGCTGTTGAGCATTTTGACGCGCTCGGCGACAGGGCAACCGATTACCACCTACTTCAATATGATTTCCGGCCCGCGTAAGCCGGGGGAGAAGGATGGTCCTGAAGAGGTGCATTTGGTGTTGCTGGATAATGGGCGTTCCAACATTTACAGCGATCCCGAATTGCTGGCGACCTTGCGCTGTATCCGTTGCGGGGCTTGTATTAACCATTGTCCGGTGTATGTGCGCATTGGTGGGCATAGTTATGGCACGGTGTATCCGGGGCCGATTGGCTCGATTTTAGAGCCGCAAAAAGCC
>JBEUIR010000847.1:0-1017 GCA_040415395.1 Candidatus Thiothrix namsaraevi | reverse complement strand
TGCAGGCGTGTTCAGCATAAAATTGGCGTACCAGCGCATTCCAAACGTCATCATCCAGAATACTGCGAATAACAGGAAAGCAGTTGCTGAGGAAATCTTCCACGTTATTGAAGAGCAATTCCACGTAAACACCCGCTCGTGCCGCATCAACACCGGCAGGCGGCGGATTCGCGGCGGGGTCGCGTAAATGGGCGGCAAAGGTGCGTTGGTAGGCTTCAGTAGCATTCATGCGGCGTGTTTCCGTTGCAGGCTGGCAATGTGTTGCACTTCCGGGAGCAGTTCTTCTAGGGGCGGGATGTGGTAATCGCGTTCTAACAAGGTCGGGAATACGCCAAATTGCTGGTAGGTGAAATCCAGCAATGCCCACACCGGGTCGATGACTGGAGCGCCATGCGTGTCGATCAACAGGTTTTCTTCCTGTTGGTAATGCCCCGCCATGTGCAGATACACCACCCGTTCCTTGGGGAGTTTGCGCAAAAATTCGTAAGGGTCGTAAGCGTGGTTGACGCTGTTGACGTAGACGTTATTCACATCCAGATGCAGCAGGCAATCGGCTTCGGTCAACACTGCGTTGATGAAGGTGGCTTCATCCATCTCATTGATCGGGGCTTGCAGGTAGAACGAGGCGTTTTCGATGCCGATTTGCTGCCCCAATAGGTCTTGCGTTTGGCGGATGCGGGCAACGGTGTGTTTAATCGCATCGGCGGTAAACGGGATGGGTAGCAAGTCGTACAACTGCCCGTGATCGGAACACCAAGATAAATGTTCGGTGTACAGCGGGATACGGTGTAGCTGCATGAATTGCTTGAGTTCGGTGAGTAATTCGGTGTTGAGCGGGGTTAAACCACCTAACGACAAAGAAAGACCGTGGCACACAAACGGGTAACGTTCGGTGAAAGCTTGCAAGCGTTTGGCACTAACCGGGTCAGCACCGATCCAGTTTTCGGGGGCGATTTCAAAGAAATCAATGCAGTCGGGGACTTGTTGTTCCAGCGCAACCAGATGGTCACGCCGGAA
>JBEUIR010000846.1:0-1020 GCA_040415395.1 Candidatus Thiothrix namsaraevi | reverse complement strand
TGTACTGAATTACACTGAATTTCCCCGCTAATACTAGGTAAGGCGACGCCTCGGTCACTAATGTCCTACACTATCCATAAAGGTTGATCAGAACACCAATACCTAGCAAGCGAGGGCTAATGGACATTAAGACAGGAACAGCCGCGTGAAACACCGTTTACTGGCACAGTATCCGTTGGCATTACCCGGCTATCAGTATCTCAGCATACTGCACGAAAGTGACAATGCCATCATTTTGCTGGCTAACAACCCCAGCGGCTCGCTTGTGGTGATCAAACGCTTCAAATTTGATGCCAGCCACTTACCACAAGATTTAATCGACGAATTCATCTTAGAGAGCAAAGCCTTAGGCTTATTCGCCCACCGGGGGTTAGTGCAACCGCTGGATGCGGGAATAGCGTCTGGCGCATTGTACATGATTATGGAATATGTACAGGGTGTGACGTTGCGACGGCACTTGGCGACCATAGGCACTCCCCCTTTAGCACAAGCCCTGCAATGGTTCGAGGAAATCACACTTGCCTTGGGGGTGATTCATGGCATTGGCTTGCTGCATCAAGACCTGAAAACATCCAATATCATCGTGCGCCACGATCAATCGTTAGCGTTACTGGATTTTGGCTTGGAAATCCGTTTACTGATAGCCAGTGGATTCCTGCGTGAAGATGAAATCTATTGCACCCCCTATTACATTAGCCCCGAACGCATTATCGGCGACCCACCGGATGAACGTACCGATTTGTATGCCCTAGGGGTAATACTGTATGAGTTACTGGTTGGTCATAAACCCTATGAGTCCAATACACTGAGTGAACTCTTGAAAAAACATGCAGTTGCCCCGATACCACGTCTGCCTGACAACCTATCGGTTTATCAACCCCTGATAACGGGTTTATTGGCAAAGTTCCCTGAAAACAGGCTACAGTCAGCTGATCTGGTGGTACGATTATTGCATGTTTTTTCAAGAGTTCACTCGGTGTATTGGACTCATAGGGTTTATGACCAACCAGTAACTCATAC
>JBEUIR010000845.1:0-1020 GCA_040415395.1 Candidatus Thiothrix namsaraevi | reverse complement strand
CCGTATTCGCGCTGTTCCTGATGAAATTCCAGCACCTTGCGGCACAAATGCGAGAGCCGTACTTCAATACCGGGCATCGGCAATTCATCCCATTCCAACCACAGCGCGTGGCTGGCGTAATCGACGAAGGTTTTGGTATACAGCTTGCCGGTTTGCGCGTATTTAGCCCAATGGATACGTTTCGAGCCATCACCCTGCTGATAATCACGAATGCCGCCGAAATCATTGCTGCCACCGGCAATTTCACGCCCATCTTCAACGTTTTCACGCTGGGCATTGCCACTGAGCTGAAAAGCTTTTTCAATCGGTGCGGGGTAGACCACGCCGCGCACATCAACCGTCACATACGACCATGCCACCGCTAATCCGGTGGGAAAATGGGTCGCAACTCGCAGCCGAGGTGGTTTGAAATAGCCACGCCCTGCGGTGCTGTGTGACAGTTTCACCCGCAAAGTTTGTGCCGTCACTAGATTGACCTGCACCTGATCTTCGCCGTCCCACGCCAATTCCAGTGCGTATTTTGGCTGATGGGCGGGGCGTGTCAGCTCCATTTCCAATACCGCTTTTTCACCCGCAAAACACGGTTCCACGCCGAGCGCAGTGATCGTTAGCCCTGCGAGATTGCGCCATGTGTAAAAAATGGTGAGTAGCAGCAATGACAGCAACCAGAAACAAATGATGTACACCAGCGAATTCTGGAAATTAATCCCCAACAAAAACAGCAGCGCGATCAACACCAATAGCCCCACGGCAGTTTTGCTGGGCACAATAAAAATCTTACGCTGAGTCAGTGTGGTGACACGGGATGCGGGCAAACGTTGCTGCACCCAACTTTCCCAGCGTCCGCGCAATGCCTCAACCATGTTTGCCGCCGACCACATCGACTTTGCTGAGAATTTGGCGGGCTAGTTGTTCGCCTTGCGCCTCTTGCCGCCCGACGAGGCGATGCCCTGCAACTGCCACGAATACCGCTTGCACATCTTCCGGCAATACATGCCCACGTGCTTGCAGCAATGCCCA
>JBEUIR010000844.1:0-1023 GCA_040415395.1 Candidatus Thiothrix namsaraevi | reverse complement strand
ATCCTTCTCCCCACGCAAAGCTGTCACAATAAAAAAATGCGCTTAAAATTGTGACCCTTTATTCAATACCGAAAAATCACAAACCATCCAAAGCCGAGCGTAACCGCATTGCCTTACGCTCCGGCTGATTAATGAATGTCCGCAAATACCCAATATCTTTACCCGACACGCCAAAACTCGCGAAAACCTGATCCCATTCCGCCACCACCGCCGCCACCTTGAACCACTCTTCAATCGCCTGCTCACGGCTCAACCCAAACAAACCACATTCCGACAGCGCGTTATCCAATGTCCCCAGCGCCCCCTGCTGACCAACCCCTATCTGCTGATAACCCGCGTTTGACGTATTCGGCAATACATCAAAAGCAGGCGCAAGCGACCAAAACCCCGCCTCAAACACAAACGCATGATTCTTTTCGTGATCGTCAGAATTTTCAATCAAGATATTGAACGCCATACGCCGAAACAACTCCGCCCGCTGCTGCGTTTGCACATCCGCCGCCCCCGCCTGCAACAAAAACGCTGCCATTGCCCCATAGCTCAACTCATCCAACGGCGCACCAAACCCCACCCCCGCCAACAACACCGTTTTGGCAGAAAGGGTACGCAAACGCTGGTTTGCCCGTCGATCAAAGCGTTCAACCGCCACCACATGCCCAAAAAGTCCGGGCAATGCCACCGAATGCGCCACAGTAATACCCGCTTGTGCCGCCAATCTCAACGACGCATGTTCAATCAAACCAAGGTCAATGTTTGCCCCGCGCGGGAATTTGGCAATCCAGTCCTTGCCATCCATCATCACCAAGGCTTTAGGATGCGCCCCGCCCATCGTTTTGGTCGTTCCCGCAATCAGCTTTTCCTGCTCGGTCAATGGTTCATTCGCATCAATCCGCTCAATCAATGCCTGCAAAGCGTGAATCGAATCCGCACTCGGCAATGGCTCGCCCCGATGCGGCACATAGCGGGGTTGCTCAACAGAAAACCCCAACGCCCCGAAGCGGTGATCACCCGCGTAATACAAGA
>JBEUIR010000843.1:0-1024 GCA_040415395.1 Candidatus Thiothrix namsaraevi | reverse complement strand
GCCGCGCCGGATGATGTGCAGCAACGTGACCAACAGCGCATTCTGGCGACGCAATTGCTGCGGCAGTTGCAAGCTGACGCGGACAGCTTTACGGCATTAGCCCAGCAATATTCTGCCTGCCCGTCGTCGGGGCAGGGCGGCAGTTTGGGGCAGTTGTCGAAAGGGCAAACCGTGGAGGAATTTGAGCGGCAAGTATGGCGTTTGCCGGTCGGGCTTGCGTCGCAGCCGGTGGAAACGCGCTTTGGTTTTCATTTGGTGCGGGTCGATCAGCGCGTGGAAGGCGAGCCGCTGGAATATGAGCATGTGGCGACGCGCATTCGCCAGTATTTGCATGAGCAGGTGACGCGGCGGGCGTTGAGCCAATACTTGCAGGTGTTGGGTGCAGAGATTGGCGTTGAGGGGATTGCCTTCAATGCTGCGGGTTCGCCGTTAGTGCAGTAAGGGTGGGTGGTGGTGTATGGGTAATGGATTGGTTGACCCGTTTGGGCGTGAAATTCGCCTCGTGCATGACGCACTGGTGCTCAAGCAGGCAGGCATTTCCCGCCTCAATGTCAGTCTCGATAGCCTGCAACCCAAACGCTTTCAACTCATTACCAAAGGCAAGCTGGATAAAGTCATGGCAGGCTTGATGGCAGCCAAAGCCGCCGGATTTGCCCCGATCAAAATCAATATGGTGGTAATGCAGGGCATTAACGACGACGAAGTGCTGGATATGGTGGAGTTCTGTCTGGAACACCGTTTCACCCTGCGCTTTATTGAAACCATGCCGATGGGCGAAACCGGGCGCAATGCCCGCGATTCGTATTACCTGAGCCTGCAAACGGTTAAGGCACGGTTGGCGGAACACTACAATTTGTTGCCGTCGATCATGGAGGGCGGTGGCCCGGCGCAGTATTACACCATCGGTGCTACGGGGTTGAAGATTGGGTTTATGTCGATGACGGGAGGGTAAGCAATATCACCCCAAACCGGCGCATCACCACAGCAAAAGCGGCAAAGCAAACGACGGTTAATACCGCTGATG
>JBEUIR010000842.1:0-1026 GCA_040415395.1 Candidatus Thiothrix namsaraevi | reverse complement strand
CAAAGCGTGGGAAGCCGCCGCCCTGAGTGGCTACCAGCAGCAGGAACAGCTCGACAAACAACGGTTGCAACAAAGCAAAGAAGACCGTAGCCGCATCCAGCAATTGGAAGCCGAATTGACTCGAAAGAACGCTGCCTTGGCTGAAACCGCTGCCCTGTTGGTGCTCTCAAAAAAGTCCCGTGCCATCTGGGGGGACAGCGGGGAATGTTAATCTCCCCTGCTGACCGCCAGATGGCACTTCAACTTCTCGCTGACGCCGTGGAAGCCGGAGCACGGCAACATAAAGCCTGTGAAATCCTTGGCTTAAGCCAGCGTACCTTACAACGCTGGAATAAAGCCAATGCCAGTCTGGTAGACCGGCGGACAGTGCGTACCCACCTACCGGCGAACAAGCTCAGTGAGGCAGAACGCCAACAGGTGCGGGACATTGCCAACAGCGAAGCCTTTAGCAGCCTTTCGCCCAAACAAATCGTCCCTGCCTTGGCTGATCGTGGCGAATACATCGCCTCTGAATCGACCATTTACCGCATCCTGCGTGAAGCCGACCTGATGCACCATCGGGGACGCACCGCAGCACCGGTTGCCCGTCCTGCCAAACCCGAAGGCTTTTGTGCCACCGCTGCCAACCAAGTATGGAGTTGGGACATCACTTATTGCGCCAGTGCGCTGCGTGGGGTGTTTTACTACCTGTACCTGATCATGGACGTGTACAGCCGTAAGATTGTTGGCTGGGAAGTACATGAAACCGAATCGGCTGACCATGCCGCCACCTTGGTGCGTAAAGCCTGCTTCGCCGAGCAGGTACAAGAAGATCAAGTCACCTTGCATTCTGACAACGGTTCACCCATGAAAGGCGCGGTGATGCTGGCAACCTTGCAAAAGCTGGGGGTTGCACCCTCCTTTAGCCGCCCGTCGGTCAGTAATGACAACCCCTATTCGGAAGCCTTATTTAAAACCTTCAAATATCGACCTGATTATCCCGCTAAGCCATTTGCTGACATTGACACTTTGCGGCAATGGGTACAC
>JBEUIR010000841.1:0-1026 GCA_040415395.1 Candidatus Thiothrix namsaraevi | reverse complement strand
CATTAAGCCGCTCGATGAAGCAGGAACTCACCGAAGTAAGTCAGCTATCTAGCTGAATGCAGTAGGAATCCCCTTCCTTCAGGGAGGGGAGGATGTCAAGATGACTATTTTAGGGACTCTTGGGCTTAGTCAGTATGTATAACGATTAAGCGCAGGTTCGGTTGACACATCATGAAAATTTTTCGGGTACAATCGCCATTATTATTGTGTAACCTGATGTTGCTTCATGCCTGCCAACAAAACTGCTGATACTCGACCTGCTGAATCCCTCGATCTGACTGCGCCAGTAGCACCGCCTACGCCACCTAAGCAGCAAGGTCTCAAATTGCCGGGTAAAGCCGCAGCCAAACCTGCGGCTAAGCCTGCCGCCAGCGAGGAACCCCCGATTATTTCCTACCGCCACGGCGAAACCCGCAAAAACAACCCGGAAGTGGGCATGGTCAACGATGCCAATGACCCCGCACAGCCCAAGACCGCGTGGGCGCATAACCCGCACCTTGCGCCGGAATTGCAGTTTGATTCCAGCCGGGCAGCGGTGGAGCAATTGATTGATGAGGCGCTGGCGAGTGGCGATGCAGCGGTGATGCGCGAGGCGTTGGCGGAACTCAAGCGGATGCAAGCGCCGTTTTTGAATTGGGCGGGGAAGGCGGAACGTACCAGCTTTGAAGTGGATACGGTGAGTTTGCATGTGCATGAGCGAATTGACCCGTTGAGTATTTTGTCGGCGTTGCAGAAGGCTGTAGGTCGGGCTTCAGCCCGACGTGTCGGACTAAAGTCCGACCTACCGAGTAAAACGTTTCAGTTTGGGTTGTTTAATGCGCCGTTTGAGAATTTGCCGTTGCGGGATGCGGTGGATTTTTACCATCACGATAAGGGGTGGTCGAATCGTTTGGTGGCGGGGGATTCGTTGCTGGTGATGAATTCGTTGTTGCAGAAGGAGAGTATGGCGGGGCAGGTGCAGATGATTTACCTTGATCCGCCGTATGGGATTAAGTATGGCTCGAATTTCCAGCCGTTTGTGAATAA
>JBEUIR010000840.1:0-1029 GCA_040415395.1 Candidatus Thiothrix namsaraevi | reverse complement strand
AGCAATTTCATCACCGAAGCGGGGTTGCGCAGCACCTTATCGTTATGCACCACCATCGGTACGTTGGCGTTTAAATCGCGGATGTACACACTCAGGTTTTCAGAGGGAATCTTGGTTTGCTGCATTAATGCCTGAATATCGGCAGGTAAATCAGCGGTTTGTTGGTGGCGAATCAAGGTAAGTTCAGCCGGTTGCGGTGCTGGGCGGGCAGGCAGCAGCGACTCTGCGGCACTAACGCCTCCTAGACTCACGCATAGCCCGATGGTGATGAATAATTTTTTCAACATAATGCATTCGTTATGGTTTTTAAGGGTCTGGTTTACAGTCGGCTAATTCTAGCACCTCAATGCCCGCAACGGTGTAATGCCAGCGCAAATCAAAATCATAGAGGCGCATGGCGTATACCCTGTCCACCACTTGCCCGTGCTGGTAAGAAGGGCGCGGATCTTGACTCAGAATCTGCTCAATCAATACACGCACATCGGTGTGCCATTGCGCTTGTTTTTGCACACATTGCTGAGCGGCGTGGGCAGAAAACACCACTGGCTGCGGGGTAAGTGGCGCATCCGGCGCAAAACCTGCCCGTGCTTGCGGCAACGCATCCGCATACGGCAGGTACGGTTTAATATCCAGAATCGGCGTGCCATCCAGCAAATCTGCCCCGGCGAGTTCGAGGGTGATGTTACTCCCTGAGACCTGAATCCCGCATAACTCAGCCACCGTAAGACCAATCGGGTTGGGGCGAAACGTGGAACGGGTGGCAAATACACCCAGCCGCGCATTGCCGCCGAGACGGGGTGGGCGCACCGTGGGTTTCCAGCCTTGCGCTTGCGTACCGTGGAAGACGAAGATTAGCCAGACGTGGGAAAAACCTTCGAGTCCGCGCACTGTTTCGGGCAGGTTGTAAGGGGGCAAGAGCGTGAGGGTAGCACGAGCGGCTGTGACCAAACCGGGCTGGCGGGGGATGCCGAATTTTTCTTTGTAGGGGGAGGTGATGGTAGCGATGGGGTGAAACGAGTATTTCATCTT
>JBEUIR010000839.1:0-1034 GCA_040415395.1 Candidatus Thiothrix namsaraevi | reverse complement strand
GCGCTGGCTTCGATGAGGTTGGTTCCAATGAGGGGAACGCTTTGGGCGTGGAGGGTTTGCTGATAATACTTGACACTTTTGGAGGCAGTCACGGTAATTTGTCCCCTCGGAGTGGGCCTTTAATGCCGCTGGCTTGCAGGCGTTTTTCCTGCGGTGAACCTTCACGAATATCGACACCACTGTTGGTATGTACCCAAATGAATGGTGCGATGTTGGCTTGCTGGGCTGCACGGGTCAGCTTGTACAGCTCGGCTTGCTGATCCTGTTTGAGCCAAGTTTTTAGCCATTCTAACTTATTGATGATGGCACCGACCTCACCTGTCGAGGCTGGATGAACTTCAACCCAGATAGCAAATTCCTTGGTGTCTGGCTTACAACCGATACCGTAATCCCAACGGCTGCTGTTAGGCTCAACGGTTTTTTTGGCTGTGTCTAGGTCAATGCTGCCGGTTGGTTTGGTAACACCAAGGGGTTCTTTTACCGCGCGTAATCCCGGTTTACAGGAAGTTTCGACATCTGATTTTTCAACTGCTTCACAAAACGCGCTGGCATTGGGTGTAGTTTTCTTCTTCGCCATGTTATGTCCTTAAAAACCAGCACGATTAACGACTTGTGAAACCACATCACCCGCCCGCCCCGCAAATTCGGTAAGCCCGCCCCAATGTGCTTGTGCTGGATTATCCGAACCGGGGTCAAGTGCTGAAATGTCTTCAACGATGCCACTGCGCTGGAAGTAATACACCTTGTACTGTTGCTTTAAAGCAAGCTCAGCCGTTAAATCGCCGGATTCACTTCCCAATCTGAAGATGTCCAACACATCTTGGGGTATTCCGCCTTTCTGTTGACAAGTGCGCAAAGCCCACACCATATCCAGTGCTTGCGGTGAATGCGTAGCAAGCAGCACCTTGTGTCCACGCGCCAATAAATTCAGAATCATGTACAGCGTGACATTGATCGCTTGCGGGTGTAGCCCCATCTCTGGTTCTTCAATGACGGCGTCGCAGTGCGGTAGGGCATTTGCAAACCTTGCGGAG
>JBEUIR010000838.1:0-1040 GCA_040415395.1 Candidatus Thiothrix namsaraevi | reverse complement strand
TTTTCTGCCAACTCGTGCAGGGTTGCTTTCTCTTCAACCAACCAACGGCTCGCCAAAATATCACGGCTGCGAGCATCCAAGTTAGCCAAAGCTGTTTGGAAACGTTCACGGGTATAAGCATCCCACTCTTCCGCTTCCAAGGTTTCTGCCGGGTCAGCCGATTCTGCCACCAAATATTGGCTAGGGGAAAAATTGGCGGAATCGTCTTCATCCTGATCAATGCTAAGATCGAAGGATACATCGTGCGCACTCATGCGCTTTTCCATTTCCAGCACTTCGGCAGTTGTCACCCCTAAATCATCTGCCATCGACTGTGCTTCTTCCTGATTCAACCAACCCAAGCGCTTTTTGCTGCTGCGCAAGTTGAAGAACAGTTTGCGTTGCGCCTTAGTGGTCGCCACTTTGACGATTTTCCAGTTACGCAAAATGAACTCATGGATTTCCGCGCGAATCCAATGCACCGCAAACGAAATCAGCCGTACATTCATATCAGGGTCGAAACGCTTCACTGCTTTCATCAAGCCAACGTTGCCTTCCTGCACCAAATCGCCCAACGGTAAGCCGTACCCGCTATACCCCCGCGCCACTTTCACCACAAAGCGTAAGTTGTGCAAAATGAGCTGACGGGCTGCTTCCAAATCACTGGCGTATTTCAGACGTTCAGCTAACTCACGCTCTTCCTCTACTTCCAGAACCGGAATGGCGTGGATCGTATGGATATAACTTTCCAGATTCCCCACGGGAACCGGAAGTGTTTGCCCTTTGAGCATCATGGCGTTAGTCATGCGTGATCTCCTCAATTTACTTATACTGTCATCTTAGCACTCATCGCCTTAGAGTGCTAATAACCCGTTTGGTTGCTGTTTTAATTTGGTTCATGCCACGTTATTTTTAACACATTATGCTTTATGATAGCGCATAAACAGATAAGCAGAATATTATAACAATGAATCGTGAAGAACAGCAACCAAACGGGTTATTAGCACTCTAAGGCGATGAGTGCTAAGATGACAGTATAAGTAAATTGAGGAGATCACGCA
>JBEUIR010000837.1:0-1043 GCA_040415395.1 Candidatus Thiothrix namsaraevi | reverse complement strand
GATAACGCTGAATGCCGCCAACGCTGGCAGAAAGAAACCCAATTTCTGAAAAAACAGGCTTGCTATCAGCATCATCACAATAGCCAATCCCATAGCTATGGTTCGCACGCAGCAGGTATTTACTACATACGCGGTGAAAACAAACAACTGGGCAAACGGCGTGAATATTACCTGCCGTGGGATGGCAAGATTGATGACAGCAAACTCCTATCTATCAAGCCGAATGTGGTCACAGTGTTGGAAACAATTCTACGCACACTATACGCCACGATTAAAGATCCGAAAGATCGTGCAACCAAATCCGGGCAAATGTTACCCAAAGGTTATGCTAACCAGCCGCGTGGCTGGGAAGTCAATGATGACAAACCGTTGGTATTGGATGGCGACTTGTTGTATTACCGAGAAACCAATGGTGAAGTGATAGAAATCAGCTACTCCTCCATCTGGCGCAAAGCCATACCCGGTGATCTGCATGGGGCATTCAAGAAAACGGCGGGGATCAACAGTCTACCCTGGAATGCTGAGCGGGATGCCCTCACCCCAGCCGAAGCCTTGTTTGGCGTTGTGGAAGACCAACCGGATGAAAAGAAACGCGGCGGTGCGCGTAATCTGGCATCACGGGTACGTTTTACCGATGCCATTGTTACCCAGCCGATTGAGTTGCAAGATGCGGTTATCTTAAAAATCCTTAACTCTCCCAAACCGCCATCGCCTGCGCTGTATTTCAGCGGTCATGGGCGGTATGTTGCCAAAACCGACCTTGATTTGGGTAGTGACACGCCTAACGGGCGCAAGCAGTACCTGCCACACCCCCGCTCACTTTTTGAATTGCCTCGGAATGACTGGGAAACACAACGGGAAACAGGGGATAAAGACTACCGTCCTCACATGCACCTGCGCTGCCAGCCTATCCCTGCTCAAGTGGAATTGCGTTTTTATGTTCACTTTGAAAACTTGAGTGAAGCAGAACTCGGTTTGTTGTTGACCGCGTTACAACCCGCAGAAGCAAGTAGTACCTTTGTGCATCGGCTGGGTCTAGGCAA
>JBEUIR010000836.1:0-1048 GCA_040415395.1 Candidatus Thiothrix namsaraevi | reverse complement strand
TTCCAGCTATTGTTATAGTCTAGGTAACATCATACAAGCGATGGATTCACATACGAAAAATGGACAGCCAAACCTTGCAACAACGTATCCGCCTAGGAGAAGACTCTACGCTGGAACTCAAGCAAATCGTGTTTCGTGGCGCACAGAAAGTAATTGAACCGCACCCTGACAGCTTGTCTGACGAACTCGCAGCATTCGCCAATGCCAACGGCGGCACACTGGTGCTGGGTGTGGATGATAAAACACGGACAGCGACAGGCATTCCTGCGGAACAAATGGAAACGCTAAAATCGTGGTTACGCGGTATTGTCAATGACCGCACTACCCCGCCACTGGAAATTCTTACTGAAAACGTTGAATTGCCTAATGCTGCGGGTGAAAGAGTCACAGTTATTGTCGTGAGTGTGCCGCGCAGTTTGTGGATACACGAAAGCGCGAATGGGTATTTTCGTCGGGTTGCTGATAGCAAACGCAAACTGACCGCGGATGTTTTGGCACGTCTGTTCCAACAACGTAGCCAAGCACGCTTAATTCGCTTTGAAGAACAAGGTGTTGCTGATACGTCACTGGGTGATGCGGATGCATTGTTGTTGCGGCGTTTTCTACGCCGCTTACACTTGCTGGCTGATTTGGAGGGGCAAGAATGCCTGTCAGTGGCAGGCGTGTTGTTGTGTACCGAGAAACCCGTGCATTGGTTGCCATCGGCATACATTCAGGCGGTGGCTTACAGTGGCATCAACAATGACTCCAACGAACAACTGGATGCCAAGGATTTTGATGGCCTCTGGATCGGCAATTGTGGGATGCGTTCGACTTTGTACGCTTGAATATGAAGGTGCCAGCGCGTAAAGCATTCGGGCGGGTTGATTATCCGCAATACAGTCTCCGGGCAGTATTTGAAGCGCTCATTAATGCCATCGTTCACCGCGATTATTCCATTTGGGGTGGGCGTATCCGCCTACACATGTTTGCAGACCGGCTGGAACTCTATTCACCCGGCGCGTTGCCAAACTCCAGACGGTAGAGGCGATGCAGTCCATGTCCTTAC
>JBEUIR010000835.1:0-1050 GCA_040415395.1 Candidatus Thiothrix namsaraevi | reverse complement strand
TCCTCACGCTGCTTTTTGTTGGGGCAAATGCACATCCACCACGATTTCTGAGTAGGGCGTGAAGATTTTGCCGTTGGCATCGCGTTCGATGGCAAGCCATTCCATCAGGCGTTCCACGTCGTTGTGGACGTTTTTGTAATCACGTTGCAAGGTGCGGGCAAGTTCGGCAATGCTCATTGCGCCATGTTCGCGTAACGTTGCCAGCAAGTCCCAGCGCTTGGGGGTAAAAACACTGAGCATTTGGCTGACGTTTTTGAAGCCTACGCCGAAGTAAGGGGCGGGTTCTTCGCCGACTTCAAGGCGTTCTAACATTTGTTGGGCAAGTGCGAGTGAGGACTGGATGCTTGTGCCTACTTTGATGGTTAGGATGTTTTGGTTCATGTGTTTACCCCTGCGATGTCGTGCATAAAGTCTGCAACTAACTTTGCCGGACTTTGGAAAAAATAGGGCAATTCAGCCTCTTGGATGTGCTTGTGATCGCCTTTGCCACGCTCATTGTCATACCCCACTACCCGCTTGCCCTCAACGATGTAGACCAACCGATATTTGTACGGGTGTTCCGACGGTGGAACAGGCTTGGGAACGCGCCAAATCAAGATTTCCACAAAACCTTCGGCGTATTCTTCTTTGGTATGGAGCAGTTTGGTGGCTTTCATTGGGGCATTGTGGCATGGCACTTTTATGGTGTAAAGAACCATATTTTTCTGATTTTATTTGACCAGAACAGAGCCTGTGATTCACATAATGCGGGAAAAATAAATACCCCCCGCTTTTGAGTGCTGCGGTTAATGCTGTCAGAAAACGACAGGGTGGCGGCAGAGTGTGCCAGAGATAACAAGGTGGAGGGGAATTGGCGTCACGATGGTGTTATCTGTCGGCTGGTTCGGGCGGTCTTTATGGATTATGCTTATCCCAGCAAATCTGCTAACGGAGGCGATGACCATGTTAAATTTAGAGCTAAACGTACAACCTGCCACAGCGCAACGTTTACGCCTGTTAATGTCCCAAGTCGCGGATCAGGAGACTTTTGCCCAGAACATCATCGCTTTT
>JBEUIR010000834.1:0-1051 GCA_040415395.1 Candidatus Thiothrix namsaraevi | reverse complement strand
AGTTACCTTTAGCTTTAACTTTAGGAACTACTGGTGCAGGTCGATGTGGCTTTGAAAATTACTGTATTGCTTGCCATTGGTTTGAATAAAGTTAGCTTCAGTAATGGGTTTGCCGTCAATGGCGGTGATGACATCACCCGGTAGGAGTAATAGAGCGGCATCGCTATTGGCGCAGAGTTGGTTAATCAAAATACCGGTTTGGTCGGGAGTCAAGCGGTGGTATTGTTTGTGCGTGGGGTTGGTGATGAATTGGTAGTCTACCCATAATTCAGGAACGCCATCGAGTGTGCCGTCACGCAGATCGTCGAGTAACTGTTTGATGCGCGGCACAGGAATCAGGTAGCCGATATTCTCGGTGGAGGTTTCGGCAATTTCTGGGGCGATTTCGGAGACGATACCGATAACTTTGCCATCCACCAGTGCGGGGCTGCCTAGACTGCCACTGTTAACAGCCGCATCCACTTGTATTGCTTGAAAGGTAAGACCGCTGTGGGCATAGGTTTGGTATTCGATACGGGAAACAATGCCTGCGGTAATGCTGAGTTTGTTGCCACCTACCGGATAGCCATACAAGCTGACTTTTTCTTCGGGTTTGGGTAAATCACCCAGTGGTAACGGGGTGCGTTTGTCGAAAAAGGTTTCATCTTTGAGGGTCAAGAGCGCGAGGTTCACTTCGTGTGAAATGTTGTCTATCTCGGCTTCAAAGGTTTTAGGGCTATCGTTGGAGCGGATGCTGATATAAACCGCATTTTCGACCAATTGAGCGGTGGTGAGAATGCGTTTGCCGTCGACAATAAAGCCGGTGGCGATCCAGCTTTTCCAAGTGGTATTCCAGGGTGAGGCCGCATCGTATTGGCGGGTATGAACGGTGATTTCGACCACTGAAGCTGTAGGGTCTGGCCTGACTTTAGTGTCAGCATGAGAGGTTAGCGAATACGTTAAGCTGAAAAGGATGAGTAAGGCGTAAATGCAGTGGTGGGCTTTATTCCGTCGTGTGTTTGCTTTGAACATTTATTGCCCTGCCAGTCGTTCTTGAATGGTTGTTATCATA
>JBEUIR010000833.1:0-1052 GCA_040415395.1 Candidatus Thiothrix namsaraevi | reverse complement strand
CAGCCAATCGAGCTTGTAAGCGTATTTGTCCGAGCCGACTTCCGCGCCGTTGACCACGTACAAATTCACCACGCGCACCCCGTCGATAGTTGCGGCAAGGATGCGGCGTTGCGGATCGTCTAAAGCCGGGATGTCAGTAACAACGTCAGTGGCGAGTGATTTACTCAAAATCGCCACACCGTTATAGGTTTTCTGTCCGGCGAATACGGCGTTGTAACCAGCCGCTTCCAGCTCTGCCAGCGGAAACTGCTCATCCACCGTTTTGGTTTCCTGAATTGCCAGTACGTCTGGTTGCGCGGCTTCCAGCCATTGCAGGACGTGCGGCAAGCGTACCCGCAGCGAATTGACATTCCATGTCGCAATCTTCATACGGTAAGACCGCTGTGGCGGAGCAGGGCATCGGCGGAAGGTTTACGCCCACGGAAAGCGACAAACGATTCCATCGCTTTGCGTGAACCACCGACTTGCAACACTTCCTGCAAAAACGCTTCGCCCACGCCCGCATCAAACAAACCTTCTTCTTCAAAGCGAGCAAACGCATCCGCCGACAACACTTCCGCCCATTTGTAGCTGTAATAGCCTGCTGCGTAACCACCGGCAAATACGTGGGTGAAACTGTTCGGCATCCGGTTAAACGCGGGTGGTTTAATCACTGCCACTTGTGCCAACACTTCCTGACGCAGGGCTTCCAGCTTACCCGGTTCCGCAGCTTGAGGGTCAAGATGTAAACGCATGTCAAACAGCGCAAATTCCAATTGGCGCACTGTCCCCATCGCGGTTTGGAAATGCCGCGCTGCCTGCATTTTCTGGAACAAGGCTTCTGGCAACGCCTCGCCTGTTTCCCAATGCGCCGCGATCATATCCAGCACACTGCGCTCCCAACACCAGTTTTCCATGAACTGGCTCGGTAACTCGACCGCATCCCATTCCACCCCATTGATTCCGGCAATGTCAGGGTAATCGACTTGGGTGAGCATGTGGTGCAAACCGTGACCGAATTCGTGGAACAGCGTCACCACTTCATCGTGAGTAAACAGTGCAGGTTTGTCGCC
>JBEUIR010000832.1:0-1052 GCA_040415395.1 Candidatus Thiothrix namsaraevi | reverse complement strand
ATTGAGAAACACAGCACGAGCAGGGGCTTCCTGATTGTTTACACCTACTATCCCCATCAAATTCATCACTATATGAACCTGTCTGAACTCAAAATAATCGAATTATCCGCACTCCAGAAATGATTGAACGTAGCGGATTGTCACGCGCAACCCTTCTCAGATGGGAAAAACAGGGCAAGTTCCCGAAACGTCGCAAGCTGAATACTTGGCTTGTTGGTTGGCTGGAGTCTGACTTTCAAGCGTGGCTCAACAATGGAGACGTGAAATGATGACCCTACAGCAACACATGATTGAAAACATCGGCTTATCAATCGACAACCCTATTATAGATGGCACTTGGCACAACGGGCGCGGCAAAGGTAAGGACAAGATCGGCTATGTTGGGCATTACCTGCCCAAAGGCTTGTTAGTCCGTTACCACAACCACAAAACCGACGAGATTCACGTATGGAAGGAATGGGACGGTGGGCAGGGCGAGTATATCGACCCGCTCGAATATCGGCGCAAACGCGAAGAGGCGCAAGCCAAGGCGGATGCAGCGGCGCAACAGGCGGAACGTGACCGGGCGGCATTGCTGGCAATCCTGCAAACCGTCATTACTGAATCAGTGCCAGCGTCACACGATCACCCCTACACGGCAAAGAAGCTGATTCTATCCATTGGGGCAAGACAAGCCACCAAACGCTATCAGATTGCACCAGAAACGGCAGAGGGCAGGGCGCAATACATCACGCCTAATGATTTGCTGATTCCGGTATACGACCACACAGGCGCATTGCAGGGCATCCAGCAAATTACCAGCACCGGATACAAGCTAATGCGTGGCACGTTTTCCAATGGCTTGCTTTGGATTGGCGGCGGTTTAACGACTGGCGAAACTGAGAGCCGCTTATTCATTGCTGAAGGATGGGCGACGGCTTGCGCGGTACACATCCGCACACGTAACCCGGTAATTGTCGCATTTGCTACCAGCAACCTAATGAGCGCGGGAAAGTGGGCGCGTGATCGGTATCCAGATGCAGAGATTGTGTTTGCAGTCGATAACGACACAG
>JBEUIR010000831.1:0-1053 GCA_040415395.1 Candidatus Thiothrix namsaraevi | reverse complement strand
CAGCCTGCATTAGCGGAAGTGGTCAAAGTGGTACGCCTCAAAAACTACGCGATACGCACCGAGCAAACCTATCGGGGTTGGATTTCCCGCTTTTTCTACTTCCACAAACCCAATGACGTGCATGATTTAGGGGGTAAAGAAGTCAAACAATACCTCGAATACCTTGTGCTTAAACGCAATGTTTCAGTTTCCACCCAAAAGCAGGCATTAAATGCGCTTGCGTTCCTGTTTAACCAAGTCTGGAAAAAACCACTGGATGATTTGGGCGACTTTATCGGTTCAAAACGCCCGCGTAAACTGCCAGTGGTGCTGTCCCGCGATGAAGTGCGCCGGGTATTCCAACACTTGAAAGGGACACATCACTTAATGACGGGCTTGCTCTACGGTGGCGGTTTACGCCTCATGGAGTGCGTGACCCTGCGGATTCTGGATGTGGATTTTGATTACAACCAACTGCTGATCCGTAATGCCAAAGGGTTTAAAGATCGGATTGTGCCATTGCCTGAGCGTTTCAAAGAAGCCCTCAAACAACAAATCGCTTTTGTCGAACGTCAACACCAAATGGATTTAAAGAACGGGTTTGGCGAGGTGTATTTGCCTGATGCCTTGGGGCGTAAGTATCAAAATGCGGCGAAAGAATTACGTTGGCAATATGTGTTTCCTTCCAGTGGTGTTGCTGCTGACCCGCGTTCTGGGGTTGTGCGTCGCCATCATGTGCATGAAACCAGTTTGCAGAAAATCATTCGACGGGCGGTGAAACAAGCGGGGATCACCAAACATGCTACCAGCCACACCTTCCGCCATTCGTTTGCGACCCATTTGCTCGAATCCGGTTATGACATTCGCACCGTGCAGGAGTTGTTGGGGCATTCGGATGTGTCGACGACGATGATTTATACCCATGTGTTGAATACGCCCGGTATCAGTGTACGTAGTCCCGCCGATATGATGTAGTGAGCCTGAGACACGCTACCGCCCTGATCTGTCATGACCCAGCCGGTGCTTTGCGTTAATTTTGCGACAACAGGTCGTAATTTACACTTTATTGCGCCG
>JBEUIR010000830.1:0-1053 GCA_040415395.1 Candidatus Thiothrix namsaraevi | reverse complement strand
TTTGACGAACCCACGTCCGCGCTTGACCCTGAACTGGTCGGCGAAGTATTGCGCGTTATGCGCCAACTCGCTGACGAAGGCATGACCATGCTGGTCGTGACCCACGAAATGGGTTTTGCGCGGGAAGTATCCTCCCAAGTCATCTTTTTGCATCACGGGCAAATCGAGGAGCAAGGCAGCCCCGAACAGGTATTCAACAATCCGCGTTCGGAACGTTGCCAGCAATTCCTTGCCACCCAGCTTAAATAACCTTATCCCTTCACCGATTGAAAATTGCCAATAGGAGACAACCATGAAAATACTCACTACTTTACTGTCGAGCGCGGTGCTGGCATTGGCGCTGGCGGGTACTGCCCAAGCCGAAGACAAACTGCGCCTCGGTACGGAAGGCGCGTATGCCCCGTTTAATACCGTGGATAAAGATGGCAAGCTGGCTGGTTTTGACATCGACATCGGCAATGCTTTATGCAAAGCGATGGCAACTGAGTGCGAATGGGTCACGTCGGATTGGGACGGTTTGATTCCGGCACTGGATGCGAAAAAATTTGATGCCATCGTTGCCTCGATGTCGATCACCGCCG
This sequence comes from Candidatus Thiothrix namsaraevi, assembly GCA_040415395.1. GTDB lineage: Bacteria > Pseudomonadota > Gammaproteobacteria > Thiotrichales > Thiotrichaceae > Thiothrix > Thiothrix namsaraevi. The sequence continues at coordinate 472 of JBEUIR010000830.1, read as the reverse complement.
AGCGTAAGGAAAAAATCGACTTCAGCAAAAAATATTACACCACCCCGATTAAATGCATCCGCGCTGTCGGCACGGATGTTGACCCAACCGACGAAGCCAAGCTCAAAGGCAAAATGGTCGGCGTGCAAAGCGGTGTGGTAGCGGACAATTTCGTGCGCGGCAAATTCAAAGACATCGTGGAAGTGACCGCGTACAAAACCCAAGACGAAGCCAATCTGGATTTGTTGTCAGGGCGCGTGGATTTGGTGTGTGCGGATTCGGTGGTGCTTGCCCCCGTGGTTAAGGATGAAAAAAACGCCGGTAAAGTTGAATTCGTCGGCGGCGATTTCACCGATGTGGAATTCGTCGGGGAAGGTGTCGGCATTGGTATCCGCAAAGGTGATACCGCGCTGGCAGAAAAGCTGAATAAGGCGATTGCGCAAATTCGGACAGACGGCACTTACGCGGAGATCAACAAGAAATACTTCGACTT
>JBEUIR010000829.1:0-1059 GCA_040415395.1 Candidatus Thiothrix namsaraevi | reverse complement strand
TAGGGTCCTCTGATTGGTGGGGCTTGCTCCAACCGTTTGAATGGCAGCCTGATTTTGAAGGCGTTAAGACTGTATTCAGAGGCAGCGAACATGAAACTAGAACGTTTGAATGGCAGCCTGATTTAGAAGGCGTTAAGAGGGGCAGACAAAGATGTGACTTTACCCCAACCATCGCACTCCGAACCTCTCCCCCATCCCCAACCCTTCCCCCGCAAGGGGTGAAGGGGGTAAGAAATAGGAAGATAGAGCCTCTTGTTCCCTCCACCCCTTGCGGGGGGGCGAAGCGCCGCGTTGAAGCGGCTGGACGGGTTAGGGAGGGGGCGCGGCAAGAGGTGCTGCTCATCGGTGAATGTTGCGTGATCGGACAAGGTTACTAACACTGGCGGGATGGAAAGACAAAACAACAAAATTCATCGTGATCTTGCCCGCAATCTGCGCAAGAACATGACAACATCAGAACAGCAGCTATGGGACTTCCTGAGAAAACGCCAACTTGATGGCTACCGTTTTCGCCATCAAACGCCATTGGGGCGTTACATCGCTGACTTTTTTTGTCTGGAAGCCCGGTTAGTGATTGAACTGGATGGCAATCACCATCACGACCAGCAAGGTTATGACCGTTATCGAACAACGCATTTATCGGCTGCATCAGCGGGTCATCGAAAAGTTGCAAGCTGACCCAGAGCAGGTGGCGGGTATCTTTCCGCCCATGAACGCTGGGAAATCCTACGCGAATTCAAGAACACCCATGAAACGTTATGAAATCGAACATTTGAGTGGTCAGCAAACTTTATGCTGGGCGGGAAAAAGACATGGACTTTGTGGCGACAGCCATTCGTAGCGGTATTGTGGATGCCAATCTGATCAGGGAACGGATAAACAAGGTGTCTGGTCAAGACGCTATGCGCGATACCGTGCAGGTGCGGCTTGTCCCCGCAAAAATAGCAGGAATGACCCCAACATGACCCCGACCAAACCGGGCGAAAATGATGCAGCGGGTAAAATGGTGTAACGCCTTGAAAAAAATGGTGCCCGGAGCCGGACTCGAACCGGCACGCT
>JBEUIR010000828.1:0-1060 GCA_040415395.1 Candidatus Thiothrix namsaraevi | reverse complement strand
GGCTATGCCAAGGTCGATGCCGATGCTTGTCGTAGCGGAGGATACGGGTTGTTCCACTTCCCGCTGGGTTTGGATGCTGACAAACCATTTGCCACCGTTACTGGAAACCGTCACATTACGTAATTCGCCCAACACATCGCGGCTGTTGCGGTAGCGTATCCAGCCCAGTTTGGGCAGGAAAATGCGATTATTGCTTTGGTCTAACTTGATTTGTTTCGGGTCGGGGTAGCGGAAACTGTCGCCACTGCCTTTGCGTTTGAACCGTGGGAAGTCAGCACGCTTGGCAAAGAAGTTTTGGTAGGCTTTATCGAGGTCTTTCAGCGCGTGTTGCAGCGGATGGACAGGCGCATCTTTCAGCCAAGGCGTTTCTTCTCCATTGCGCCATGCGGTCAGGTGTTTTGCCATTGCCAGGTAACCGATGAATTTCTCACCCGCTTCGTGGTTGGCTTGTTGCAACGCCAATGCTTTGTTGTAAACGAAGCGGCACGAACCCGCGTAACGGCGCAGATTGCGCTGTTGTCCGCCGTCGGGCTTGAGTTCGTATTTGAAGGCTTGGCGTCGTTGCATATCCGTAGTGTAGTTTATCCATGAGCAATGACAACGATATACGCAAGAAAAATTATCCCAGCATCCACCAAAAACTGCGGGGTGGAGCTGTAGGGTCGCCTAGTTATTTTGCAGGAAGTGGTGGCGCACCCGTTTCAGTGATTCGTCAATACATCGAGCAGCAGCAAACACCCCATTAATCACTCCGAACATAGGGCGGCTTCGCCACCCGCGCTATCTTCCCCGCCCTGAAGGGCGAGGTTTGCCGCGCAATCTGATCAAAAAACTTTCACTAACTTGTTGTTTCCTCATAGCTAACATAGGCTCGTTGCCTGAGCGTAGTCGAAGGCAATTATTCCTCCCGCATAAACCCCCAATCAATCAGTAATTCAGGAAACAGCCCCACCGCCGTCGCCTCATCCATCCCAAACATCAGCGGTAAGCCGTATTGCCCGTCATCTTTCAGCGTGTACACCATCACCCAACGGTCAATCGGGTGGATAATCCAATATTC
>JBEUIR010000827.1:0-1061 GCA_040415395.1 Candidatus Thiothrix namsaraevi | reverse complement strand
AAACTGGAAAGTTGCGCTCATTTTTAGAAATGAGTGAGGGCGTTGGTTTTGTACATGAAGAGGATGAACAAACAGGCAAGTCTTTTATGATTCGCATGACAGATAAAGATAAACAACAACTCGCTACAGCGACTGTCACCCGATTAAAGTCATACCCGCACCTTTCCAGTTTTCGTGACTTTGTGGAAGGCTGGTATATGAGCTATTTCACGCCTGATGCAGCGCGTAATATCAATCAGAAAGGCGCACAACAGCACTTAAACCGTAGCGGTGACAACCTCAGCAACGTGGTCGAGTTCATGATGGATGAACACCCAGAACGGTTTCAGGCTGTGTTGGAACGGATTGCCAGCAAGATTCCCGGTATCGGCAAAATCAGCACCTACCGTGATTCCGTCACCAGAAACCTTTACCTGATGTTTGAGGGCAAAGGCTTTGCCAAACCCTTCACCCAGTCACAAATGTCAGATGGCACATTGAAGCTGTTCACCTACCTGCTGTTGCTGGAAGACCCCGAACCCGCGCCGCTGCTGTGCATCGAAGAGCCGGAAAACGGCCTGTATCACCAACTGCTGGAAACGCTGGCACAAGAAATCCGCGAACACACCAGCAATGCGCGTTCACAGGTATTCATCACCACTCACCAGCCCTATTTTGTGGATGCACTAGAACCGGAAGAAGTCTGGATACTGGAAAAAGGCGAAGACGGCTTTTCCACCATCCGCCGCGCCAGCGATGACCCGTTGATACAAAATATGGTCGAAGAAGGTTTGCCCTTGGGGGGGCTGTGGTACAGCGGCTATCTGGATCGGGGGTAAGTAAGCGGATGCACTTCGAGATACTCGTTGAAGACCAGTCCGGGAAGAAAATGCTGGAAATCCTTGTGCCTAAAATGATTGGTGAGGGACACAGCTACAACGTCATTTCCTACAAAGGCGTTGGTCATATCCCCACAAATATGCGTAACACCAAAACAGCCAGCAACCGCATCCTATTGGAAAACCTGCCAAAACTGCTGAAGGGTTACGGCAAAACCTTTGCCGGATATGGAGCGGATTTTC
>JBEUIR010000826.1:0-1064 GCA_040415395.1 Candidatus Thiothrix namsaraevi | reverse complement strand
GCACGGTCGTGGTACGCCAGAATCAGGTTTTCACCGCGCAAATCCTGCACGGTGTCAAAGAACGCTTTGAGCGCGTCAGGGTTATCCACGTCCGGCGCGTGATGCCCGACTTGCCCGTAAACTTGCGCCAGCGCGGATGCTGCTAAGCGGTTACGCCCTTTGCCCAGATCCACCAGAATCAGGTCGGTGTCACCCACATCGGTGCGCAATGCCGGAGTCAAGGTTTTGCGGATGTCCTGCACGGGGGAAAATGCGGTAACGATCAGGGAAAGCGGCGCAATCATTTCGCGGTTTTCGCCGTCTTGCTGCCACACGCTGCGCATCGACAGGGAATCTTTGCCGACCGGAATTGCCAAGCCTAAACGCGGGCACAGTTCTTCGCCGACCGCTTTTACGGTATCAAATAATGCCGCATCTTCGCCGTGATAACCCGCCGCCGCCATCCAGTTTGCCGACAGACGAATATGGCGAATATCAGCAATGTCCGCCGCCGCAATATTGGTGAGGGCTTCGCCAATCGCCATACGCCCAGACGCTGCTGGATTCACTAGCGCAATCGGCGTGCGTTCGCCCATCGCCATCGCTTCGCCGAAGTTGGTGGTGTAATCGCTGGACGTGACTGCCACATCCGCCACCGGCACTTGCCATGCGCCCACCATTTGGTCGCGTGTCACCATGCCCGTTACGGTACGGTCGCCGATGGTGATCAGGAAGGATTTGGAGGCAACGCTTGGCAAGCGCAACACGCGCTCAATCGCTTCCGGCAATTCAATGCCGCTGAGGTCGAGTTCTGGCTTGTGGAAGGTTTGGTGATGCACGTCGCGCAGCATTTTCGGCGGTTTACCGAGCAGCACGTTCATCGGCAAATTCACCGGATTGTTGTCAAACAGCGAGTCACCGACCAGCAATTGTTGTTCGATCGTGGCACTACCGACCACGGCGTAGACGGCGCGTTCGCGTTCGCACAGGGCGCGGAAAGTGTCGAGGCGGTCTTCGGCAATGGCGAGGACGTAGCGTTCTTGCGCTTCGTTGCTCCAGATTTCCATCGGCGCCATGCCGAGTTC
>JBEUIR010000825.1:0-1065 GCA_040415395.1 Candidatus Thiothrix namsaraevi | reverse complement strand
CTGTTCAACTCGTTCGGACTTCATTAGATCGTGATTGACGGCTTGCGCCTTAATGCTTGCCTCTGCATTGCTGGAGCGTTCGGCTTCAGCTTGCGCTTTAAGCGAATTCACTTTCGCCGTGCGCTGTGTGCAGTCCTTCCAGATGCCGCCTTTATTCGCTGCCTTGTTGGTTTCACATTCCGCCAATTTAGCTTCAGCATCGGCAATTAGTGCGGCAATACCAGAGGATGAACCACTAACTATGGTTGAGTTGGTGAGTGATTTACCCATTGCGCTATTATCCGCTGCATGAAAACTTTTTACCTGCAAATTGGTACTTGCAGAAATGCTTTCGTAGTAAATGCCGCTAATAATCCCTAGTGCAATAATGAAATAGATAATGGTTTGAATTTTCCTGCGGTCATTAAAGCCATCTTTCGCTATCGCCTTGTAATTGAAGTGTTTCGCCAGACTTAGCGCCGCTGGTACGCTCAGGGTAACGATAATCACCCAAAACATACCCACAACATTGGTTTTATTGGCAAACAAATAATCTTGCAAAGCGAATACCGACACGCCAGCGAACAATACGCTAGTGAATGACAGGTAAATGAAAAACGTCGCAATACTCCATATTGACTGAGAAGTTTTAATGCCGTGCAAATCAGCCTTGTGCTGTTCCAATTGCGCGGTCGAACTGGTGATCTCTTGGAAAAGAGGGTAGGCGTTATTCAGGTTCATGCTCAAACCCCCATCCATGAAATTGTGTAAAGACCGACGATGTATAGGACACGTAGCAAGCTGTTTGCCGGTGTTGTCCACAGTGTTGTGGTTATCGCCAGTGAAGCGAGTACAGGAAACAATTGATAGACCGCGTAAATGTGGTTATCGCTTGCCATCACGTTTGAGAAGTTCACGGCATAGAACAGAACCGCCAGTAAGCCGATTCCGTTGGTAACGTGTTTGAACAGGTCAAGCCGCTGAATCACGTCTAACGCCGTCCGTGCGCCATCGCGTAGGGTAGGGCGACTATCATCAGAAACGCGCTGAACCGCTCTCACAGAGGCAACATGCGCTTGCTCTTGG
>JBEUIR010000824.1:0-1065 GCA_040415395.1 Candidatus Thiothrix namsaraevi | reverse complement strand
CGCCGCGCAAGCTGCCTGCACCAATACATCAACGCCGCGTTGGCTATCATTGGTAAACGTTTCCCAACCTTGCATTAAGTGCTTTAACACAGCGGGCGGAGGGGGGAAATACGTAACTCTGCCCAAACTGTTTTCCAGCCAGTTTTGTCGCCAGCGGTAACTGGCCTCCTGACTGTACACATCCCTTACCACGGCATTTTGCAAAATGACCAGATCATCTTCTGTCAGTTGCGGGTATTCATGCACTCGTTGCAATAACTGCACAAACCGTTCTTCTTTCTGGGCGCTGGGTGTCTCTTTCTCAATGGCAAAACTGCTACGGGTTTCCGACAGATACAGATAATGGATAGCCCGTTGATAAACCGCTGCCGAATGCCCTTGGTAAAACAGTTGATGTGCTTGCGCTAACAAACTTTCCAATGTTGCCTTGCCAGCCAGCACATCCCGCCTAACAGTGGGGCAAAACTGAGCATTTCCTAAGGCATTATTGGTGATCCGATAGGTTTTGTGTCGCTCCCCATGTTGGGCAGTAAAATAAATGTCGTTGGGAAACAGGTCGATGTATTTACCCGTCGGTGTCGTGGGTGCATCCAGCGAATCCCCGCGTAACCATTCCCACAAAAAACACAAACGTCGGATGCTTTCCCCATTGGGTGTTTGGGCGAGGCGGGTCAATAGCTCAGCGGGTTGGATATGCTCAAATGCCGCATCAATCACTTCCAGATTAATGCCTTCATGCTTGATGGCAAACTCCAGATGCCCCAGTGGCGTATCCTGCAACGTGACACCGTGCGGAAACAGCAACTTCCCCTGAGCTTCAGTACGTTGGCTGACTGTTCCCGATACCTGTGCAACCGGTGAGACGGGTTTGACAGCTAACGTTAACTGCTCTACTAAGTATGCGTAACCGACTAAACTCATGCTCAAATCCGAAAAATCTTCAGTGAATCTGAAATTTTAACAGAAACAACTATTTTTGGCGTTTTTATTTGAGTTTAGTTCAGAGTGGCTGGCATAATCAGCCGATAAATCCCCACCAAATCTCTTCAACGCGGTATCACGCAC
>JBEUIR010000823.1:0-1067 GCA_040415395.1 Candidatus Thiothrix namsaraevi | reverse complement strand
CTAACTGTCATGAAGCAGATGCAACACCCCCGATAATGAAAGACACTATAGGTTGTGCGTTGTCGCTCAAGGACAGAGATCGTGAAAAGCTATGAAGGCATCAACCGCGAAACCTAACTTGACCCGCCACCATTCACTCGAACCCCGGATTGCTTGGCATCGACCCGCAAGAGTCGGTGGACAGCTTACGCTAAAAAGAGCCGTCAGCTACTGACAGGCCGTTGAATGGAGGTGTCCTTGAGCGACCCGCACAATCTTAATGATAGTGTGTTTGGCGAATGTTGTTCAAGGACGTGAAGCATGGACATAACCCCCCTTTACAAACGTGTTATTGGACTGGATGTCCATCAAGCTAAGATTAGTGCCTGCGCGTTAGCGGAACAAGCGGATGGCACGGTCATCGTGGAGCATCGTGAATTTGGTGCATTCAAGCGTGACCGTCGGTCGTTGGCGGAGTGGGCGCAGGCATTTGCCCCTGATATTGTGGTAATGGAAAGCACTGGCATTTACTGGAAAAGCCCTTACGCAGCCTTGGAAAAGGTTGGCATTGCGGCTTGGGTGGTTAACGCGCGTCATGTCAAAAACGTCCCCGGACGTAAAACCGATGTGGCAGATGCGCAATGGTTAGCCACGCTGGCGCGGGCAGGATTACTGAGAGCCTCGTTCATTCCCCCTGCCGACATCCGCCACTTACGCCTTATCGCCCGCCACCGTCAAAAACTCGGTGGCATGTTGGCCTCGGAGAAAAATCGACTGCACAAAGTGCTGGCCGATGCTGGAATCCGCCTCAATGTGGTGGTTTCTGACATACACGGTCAAGCCGGACGCGCGATGATCAACGCCCTGATTGCAGGCAAACCCATCCCTGAGGTGCTGAATCTTGCTGGACGCTTGCGTGCCAGTCGCGAACAACTGTTCGATGCCCTACAGCCCGAAGAACTCAGCCGTTCGCACCTGTTTGTACTCAGAGAAATCATGGCTCATATCGAAGAGTTGTTGCCTATTCTGGCATAAAAAAGCCGGGAACATGCCCGGCTCATTTGATGGTCATTTGATGCGGGTCAGGT
>JBEUIR010000822.1:0-1068 GCA_040415395.1 Candidatus Thiothrix namsaraevi | reverse complement strand
CTAACATTGACAGGAGGGATAACTACAATAACTCCACAGTGCGGTGGCAAGAGCAGGGTGTGTATGCAAACAGCAGTGGTAGTAGAGGATATTGCCGAAACGGGCATCTGGCTTCAGCGTCTTTTAGCAGAGGCGTTTCCTGGCATTCAGGTAACAGTGTGTGTGGATTGCCGCACGGCACGAGCGTGTTTGGCTGAATTGCGCCCGGATTTGGCGTTGGTGGATATTAGCTTGCCCGATGGCAATGGTTTGAGTTTGATTCCGCTGATTTTGCAGGTTTCGCCGCAGGCTGCGGTGGTGGTGACGACGATTCTGGATGATCAGGAACACATTCTGACGGCGTTACAGACGGGTGCGAACGGTTATTTGCTCAAGGATTTGTCGGAAGAGCAGTTCATTAATAAGTTACGCGGCATTTTGCGGGGCGATCCGCCACTATCGCCGAAAGTGGCACGGAAGGTGCTGCAATATTTTAACGGGGCGATTCGTGCTGCGCCGGTTGCTGCTGAACCGGTGTTGCCGATGGAAGGTTTGTCATCTCGCGAGGTTGAGGTGTTGGTGTTGATTGGCAAAGGCTTGAGCCGCCGTGAAGTGAGCGAATTGCTACATTTATCGGATAACACCATTGCGACCCATGTGCGTAATATTTACCGCAAGCTCAATATCTCCAGCCGCGCAGAGGCGGCGTTGGAAGCCTGTCGGATGGGGCTAATCAGTACGGAGTTGTGACATGGTAGTGGCAGATTGGCGGGAAAAACTAGCACTATCACCCGCCAGCGTCATGCTGCTGACCTTGTTATTCATCGTGCTGACTCAAGGGGCAGCGGTATATACCTTGCTGCAACAGCCGTGGACGGGGTTGCGCTTAGAGCCGGATACGGTATCGGGGTTCGTGCGGGTGGTGTCAGTTGATCCCGGTTCACCGGCTGAGGGTAAAATTCCGACTGGTACAATCCTCACCGATTTAATGGTGGACAGCGATAGCATCCCACTAAATGCCAAGCTCTTTATGTATCCGTTTCATCATGAGAATCGTACCGTATACAATCATTAACAAACTCAACAAAT
>JBEUIR010000821.1:0-1069 GCA_040415395.1 Candidatus Thiothrix namsaraevi | reverse complement strand
AGCACCGCAAGCCGCAGCCCCTACCGTTACAGCAGCACCGCAAGCCGCAGCCCCTACCGACTATGGACGCGCCTACTACGACCCCATCCATTTCAAACCTGCCATCGACAAAGCCACGGATGCCGACTGCCTGAAGTGCCATCAGGAAGTACTGGACACCAACACCCGTGATGCATCCCCAGCAGGCTTAAAGAAAACCGACACGCTGGCGTGGTATCAAACGCTTGCTACCTATGAAGGCGAACAAATGACCTTCCACCAACGTCACCTGACCGCGCCTTTCATCAAAAAAGTCGCCAATATGAGCTGTACCACCTGTCATCAGGGCAATGACCCACGCGATGAAGTTTCCGGCACAGCAGCAGATACCCAAGCCGGTTTGACCATGCGCAAAATGGTAGACCCGAATACCTGCCTAATGTGCCACGGACAGTTCACTCATCAAATAATGGGGCTGCCGGGGCCTTGGCATGAAAGTGGTGGCGCGTTCCAGAACAATTGTTTGCTGTGCCACGCAGCGATCCGCACCAACCGCCACAAAGTCAATTTCCTCAATGCCGCCGGAATTGAACAAGAAGGTGTTGCCAACAGCGATTCTTGCTATGGCTGCCACGGCGGGCGGTCATGGTATCGCACCAGTTTCCCCTATCCGCGCCACGCATGGCCGGGAGCGGGTACAACCGTACCTGACTGGGCGAAAGATCGCCCCACCGAATCCGACCTACGTTTCTTGATTGAAGGGAGCAAGCCATGAGTGAACTAAGCTGGCAAGATAAGCTGAAATCCGCCCTGAAGATGGATCGGCGCAGCTTCCTGAAAACCACCGCTGTCGGTTCTGCCGCCATCGCAGCCGGTGGGCTAACGCTCAAACCCAAGGAAGCCCAAGCATTTGCGTATGAACCTTACCCGCGTGATGACGACCTGACCACGGTTGTGACCAGTTGCGCCCACAACTGCGGGTCGCGCCACATGCTGGTAGCACACAAGAAAGGCGACGTGATCGTGCGCCTCTCCACCGACGATGGGCGTTACCAAAAAGGCGGCGAGTTCGGCAAAGTCACCTTTGAAG
>JBEUIR010000820.1:0-1071 GCA_040415395.1 Candidatus Thiothrix namsaraevi | reverse complement strand
TGAGGGTATCCGGCATCACCACTTTGAGGGTGACGTAAAAATCGCCCGGTGTTTGCGCAGGAATGCCGCGCCCTTTCAAGCGTAACTTGCGCCCTGTGGATGAATTGGGCGGAATCTTCATATCCACCGCGCCGTCTGGGGTTGGTACTTTGACACTGCCGCCCAACGCGGCTTCCCACGGAGCAAGCGGCAATTCCAGATAAACATCCAGTTCCTCGGCGCGGTACAGTGGATGCGGGTTGAAAGCGATTTCCAGATACAAATCGCCCGCACTGCCACCACCGATACCGGGGTTGCCCTGCCCTTGCAGGCGAATATGCTGGCCTTGTTTGACCCCTTTGGGGATTTTGATATTGAGGGTGCGTTCTTGCTGGGGAGAGCGTAAATTCAAGCTGCGCGTCGCACCTCGATAAGCATCTTCCAGATCAATCGACACCTTGAAGTGGCTATCCTCACCCTGCATTGATTGTGCACGCCCCGCATTAGCACGCCCACGTTGACCAAACAGATTAGCAAGGAAATCATCAAAATCGGCTGACTGCCCTGTTCCCGCAGTACCACTGGGTGGCGGACGGAAATCACGTGGGGCTTTCAAGTCTTCGCCCAACTGATCATAGGCAGCACGTTTTTCCGGGTCTTTCAAAACTTCGTAGGCTTCGCCCACTTCTTTGAACTGTTCCTCAGCATTGTCTTCCTTGCTGATGTCGGGGTGGTATTTACGTGCCAATTTGCGGTAGACACGCTTGATGTCATCCTGCGTGGCTTCTTTGGTCAAACCCAGAACTTTGTAATAATCCTTATATTCCATCGTGTTCCCCCGTGCATTTCATTACATAAAATCGGGCAGATGGGCGCGGATTTCTTCCACCGAATGGCGCGTCAGGTCTTTATCCACGGTTTCAGCCAGCAAATCTGTCACGCCTTGCCTGAAATGCCCGCGCAATAAGCCGAGGAAATGTGGCGAAGCCATGACGTACAACTTGTCATAACGGTTGGCACTGCGCATCTCTTCCAGATAGTTGCTCAATTCAAGCGCAAACGCTTCGGCTTGCTGCTCTTTTATATCGGTTG
>JBEUIR010000819.1:0-1072 GCA_040415395.1 Candidatus Thiothrix namsaraevi | reverse complement strand
CCTTTGAAACAGTACGGGGTGCTGGTAGGCAAAGCCACCGCCGGGAAACGTGAGGATGGTGAGGATACTCCCCACTATCAGGTTAAGGTACGCAGCGCAGGCGTTGACTACCGTCTGGCAGTCAACGTCAAATCCAAAGGCGACAAGCCGGAATTGCTCTACCTCGTTGCTGACCCCTTTGAACACCCTATCCTGAATCGGCTGGCGGGGCTGGCAGAGGGCTTCACGCGGGTTCCCTCCCAAGCGGGCGGGGCAGCACTGGATTTTGTACGCGGCAACTTGTTCGACAAAGACGGGATGCGCACGCTGCCCCACAATCTGCCCGGCCCCAGCAATGATCTGAACGATCGGATCGAACATCTGGTAGCTCGCGCCATCAGTGAGCAGGATGCTCAGGTGTTCGCCTTTGGTGAACGCTGGGGGCCGGAAGCTGATCTGAAAGACAAGATTTTCGGTTTTAAGCCCGGCAATGGTGTCCATGACATTCACATGAACCAAGGCAACGACGCCGCTTACCGCAAGGATGATGGGGTATGGCAGGACGGCGCGTTGCTGTTCCACTTCCCATCAACCCGGCAATGGGTTGGTGTCTTTCTGGCATTCCAGTCACAGTCCTGGCATACGGATGATCAAACCGGTCATGCTATTGAGGGAGGTGAGGACAAAACCACAGACAAGCAGGTGCGCATTGTGGCAGCGATGGTGAACCCCGCCGGACCAGACCCAGAAGTGGAAACCGTGTTGCTACTCAACCCATCACCGCAAGCCATTGACCTGAGCGGTTGGCAGATTGCCGACCAGCAAAAGCGCAAATGCCCATTGTCTGGCAGCCTGCCTGCCCACGGGACAGTCAGCGTGCCACTGGGGGCAGGGGTGAAACTGGGCAATTCCGGCGGACTGATTACCCTATTGGATAACGCTGGTATCAAAGTACACGGTGTCAGCTATACCAAAATACAAGCACGGGAAGAAGATTGGCTGGTTGTGTTCTGAAGTAAGGAATCAATGAGATTACCTGCAAAAAAGTACCAGAATGCAGCAAAAAACTACCAGCCCGTGGCTCATGCAGCAC
>JBEUIR010000818.1:0-1073 GCA_040415395.1 Candidatus Thiothrix namsaraevi | reverse complement strand
GTTAGCCCATGATCCGCCAGCGCATCATCCCGCCCTTCGGTAATGAAAGCGACCTGATTCTTGAGGTCGTTCATGCGGTTATTAACGGGTGTGGCGGACAGCATCAGCACTTTGGTTTTTACCCCGGCACGGATAATGGCCTGCATCATCTGTGAATACCGGGTTTTGCCATCCTTGCGCGGGTTGTTGTTGCGGAAGTTGTGCGACTCGTCAATTACCACCAGATCGTAATTGCCCCAGTTGAGGGTTTCCAGATTGATTTCCCCTGAAAAGCCGCCTTCACGGGTCAAGTCGGTGTGATTCAATACATCGTAATTGAAACGGTCAGCCACCAGCAGGTTGCGCTTGTCGTTGACGGTGTAGAGCGTCCAGTTTTCACGCAGCTTTTTCGGACAAAGAACCAGCACCCGGTCGTTGCGCAGCTCGTAGTATTTGATGATTGCCAGTGCTTCAAAGGTTTTCCCCAAGCCCACGCTGTCGGCAATGATGCAGCCGTTATAACGCTCCAGCTTGTCGATTGCCCCGATTACCCCGTCACGCTGGAAACGGTAGAGCTTGTTCCACACGGCGGTATCTTTCACCCCCGTTTTGCTGCGGATGATCTTCTCTTCGTCGATGTCTTCGATGAAGTCTTTGAAGATGTTGTAGAGCGTCAGGAAGTAGATGAACTGCGGGGAATAGTCACGGTATAAGGTTTGAAGCTGGTGTAGCAGGGTTTGTTTGGCATCTTCAACCGCGTTAGGACTGTTCCAAATACTGTCAAACCATTGCAACAGGCCACGGGTATTTTCGGTGTCGCCGAACCCCATATTCATGGCGAAGTGTGAGGACTCGCTATAACCTAAACCAGCAGTCGTGAAGTGTGAGCTGCCTTGAATGGCGAAAGGTGATTGCTGTTCTAAATGGAATAACGTTTGTCCCACTGCACCCGGTTGTTTGATGCGATAGATGTCTGATTTTTTATCCAGCCATTGAGCGCATTCACGGGCAATCTTGGCTTGAGTTAGCTGGTTGCGCAGGCGTGTTTCAAACATATCACCCGTTAAGTGAATAGGAAGGGTATCAAATTCAGA
>JBEUIR010000817.1:0-1074 GCA_040415395.1 Candidatus Thiothrix namsaraevi | reverse complement strand
ACATCAAGTGAAGCTTCTGCAATTCGGGATGAACTGCGCCGTACCACTGGATCGAGGCAGCCAAACCAATCAGATGAAAACAGTACGACTTTTTGCGCTGATGACGTTGGGATGTTCTATTTGATCCAATTAGAACCGGAATATGACTCTGGTCGGTTCAAGGTCGGGTTTACAACATCACCTGATGGTCGTCTCAGAAAGCACCGATGCTCCGCACCTTTTGCCCAATATTTGCAGGATTGGCCTTGTCGCCGTACTTGGGAAAAAGCTGCCATAGATTGCGTAACAAATGGCTGCGAGCAACTTCACACAGAAGTATTTCGCACCACGTCCATCGCTGAAGTTGCAAGCAAAGCTAATGCTTTCTTTTCCATCATGCCAACAATGGATGCGTCACTTTCATTGATTGAAGACTCAGAAGAACCCTATATAGCATCCGCTTGAGGAACTGCCCAGTAAACGACTCTTCAGTTTCAGCGACTTCCTTCTATGTTCCACATCCCCCACGACTGCCGCGCCTATGGTAGCTTACTCACCGCGCCACCGTAGTCTGCCTGCTGCCAAGGCGGATAAGGCAGAAGCTGCAATCCATCAATAAAGCGGTAATCCTTCTGGTTCTTACTAATCAATGGGGTAGCAGTCTCTAGCGCAGTAGCAGCAATCAACCCGTCAGGAATCAGCAATCCGTGGCTCAAGCGGTATTGTTGCAGTAACTCCAACCCTCGCAGTGAAATACTTGCCGACAAATGGATAACCTGAAAACGCCGCAAGAATTTGGCAAGTTCGCGCTGCTCAGTTTTGTTGCGGCAACCTACCAGCAACTCCATTTGAGTCACGATACTGACGGCAAGACCGGAAGTCGATTCGATATTTTGCAATACGGTAACTGCCATCTCATCTTTGTGTGCCGCATCAATCAGAATATCCGTATCAACTAACGTCAATTCAGCCATCCTTAGCCCCATTCCTTGCGGCGTAACTCGCGCACCCACTGGCTGCTGTCCTGCATATCCTTACGTTCGCGCCACATGCCGATGAATGCCTCTTGCGACAAGGCGGCACGGGCAACTTTCT
>JBEUIR010000816.1:0-1074 GCA_040415395.1 Candidatus Thiothrix namsaraevi | reverse complement strand
GGAAGCCTTTCCCAACAAGCCTTACACCAATCTGGAACGCCCCGATACCCGCGATTTTGCCCGCACTGATCCACGCGGTTTCCTGAGCCAATTCCCCGAAGGGGCGGTGATTGATGAAATTCAGCGTGTCCCCGAATTGCTGTCATGGATTCAAGTATTGGTGGATGAAAAGAATACAGCAGGGCAATTCATCCTCACCGGCAGCCACCAGTTTGAATTCAGCCGCCACATCTCGCAGTCATTGGCGGGGCGTACCGCCTTGCTGAAATTGTTGCCGCTGTCGATTGCCGAATTGTTACCGATGGTGGAAACGCCAACGCTGGACAGTTTCTTGTACCAAGGCGGTTATCCGCGCATTCATGCCCAACAACTAGACCCTGCTGTGGCGTTGGGTGATTACTTTGAAACCTATGTGCAGCGCGATTTGCGTGAATTGGTACAACTGCGCAACCTACATCTGTTTGAAAAGTTTGTGCGCCTAGTCGCGGGGCGCGTCGGACAATTGGTGAATATGCAAAGCCTCGCAGCGGATGTCGGCATATCAGGCAACACCGTGCAAGAATGGCTCACTTTGTTGGAAGCCTCCTACATCGTGTTTCGCCTGCCGCCCTGGTTCAGCAATGGCAGCAAACGCCTGATCAAATCGCCCAAGCTGTATTTTTACGACGTGGGGCTTGCCGCCTGGCTAATAGGCATCACCCAGCCCGCGTATCTACCCACACACCCACTACGGGGCAATTTGTTTGAAAACCTCGTGGTGTTGGAGGTGCTAAAAACCTTGCATAACGCAGGTGCAAAACCCAACCTGTCTTTCTACCGCGATGCCAACCACAACGAAGCCGATTTGCTGCTGGAAACCGGCGATAAATTGCAACTGCTGGAAATCAAGTCCGCGCAAACGGTTGCCAGCGATGCCATGCAAGCCGCCACACGGGTAAAAACTGCCTTGGGTGAACGGATTGCCGGTATGACATTGGTGTATGGCGGGGCGGAAGCACAACGGCGCAGTGCGTTTACGGTATTGCCGTATACGCAGGTGCAGGCATGGCTGCTACAATGGCTGGCATTGGAAAA
>JBEUIR010000815.1:0-1078 GCA_040415395.1 Candidatus Thiothrix namsaraevi | reverse complement strand
CAGATGGTCATTATTCAATATTCGATTCTTATCAGTGGATTGCGCATCAAAAAAACCTTGATAGTTAATATGCCTCAGGCAGTTCTGACAAGGCATTAAAGCAATGTTTTGGGCTTTATTACCCTGATTATCGAAGATTTCAAAATGACCATCTGGGTTATGGTTAGCACGATAACGATGCTCAAATTTACCTGAAGCACGCATATCATCCAAAGTTGTACATTCCGCAAAATGGTACTTGTTGCCTTGAGCGTGATTCTTTTCAACGACTGGTACACTTTTATAGCTGTGATCGGGAATAAACACGACAACATGATGATCATCATAACTCAGCAATCCCCCTTTACTCTTAATATCGCTAAGTTTGACTTTAATACCCGACTGAGAAGTTAAGTCTAACGTCTGAAGGGCTGCGCCCATTTGGGTTACACATGCTTTGAGGTCTAGGATAAATGCCGTATCAATTTTCATCAGAAGGTCACTAATATTTTTTGCACTTGCTGTTCAGCGTTGGTCAAAATACGAAATGACACGCGCCGTGATTTTTCGAGATCCTCGGTGCAGACAGATTGTCTCTGGGGGTCACTTCCCTCTGGGCTATTGCACGCTGATTCTTTGAATACGGGGTGCGATGATGACAAGCCAACAGCCGCAATGTGTGCCTTCATCCACGGGCGTTGTTCAGCAATGACCGACATATCGTAGATATAAGTCAGTACAGATCGCGTTCTTCCTTGAGATAACTCCATATTGTTGTAGTAGATGTCTTTATCGGTCAGCGTCGATCCCGTTGTCGCCCATGTCGAGTCGGTATGGCCTTCAATACGAATTTCAGTGATTGAGCTTTTAAAGCTTTTTACCTTACCCTGTTCTATTGTTCCACTCGCACCAGTAAGCACCGTTAGATAGCGTGGGAAGAAATCATCTAAAACCTCTTTAAATTTTGGTGTTAGCTGGTCTTTACCTATCGCAAACAATATATCGGGTGATTTAAAAGTAAAAGTAAGACTATTTCGGTCAATTTTCATGTTTCAATTTGTGCAGCAACAGTTTTTCCCAGACTCCACCCGCATGGAAT
>JBEUIR010000814.1:0-1080 GCA_040415395.1 Candidatus Thiothrix namsaraevi | reverse complement strand
ATTGCTATGTTCTTCCTCCATCGCCCTAGCAAATTCTGCCTGCGATGCACCGCAAAACGATTTCGACGGTTTATATTGTTTGAACAAGGTGTACCAAGAAGCTGATAAAGAACTCAATGAGAATTACAAAAAGCTCAGAGGCAAATTAGACAGTGAAGGCAAAGAGCTTTTAAAGTCCGGTCAGTTAGCGTGGATTGAAGATCGAAATTCCAGTTGTTCAAGACGTGACGGTGGTGAGTTTTTCGTTAATCTGGAATGTGCGACGAATACCACCATCGAACGCTCACAGTTTCTGCAAAACCGTATTAGGGAGTGCGTGAGCGCAGGCTGCCAAAACAGCAAGCTTTGAATTGCGCCAAGATGCCGTTATCGTTGCAGTATCCGCGCTTGTGTTACAATCTTCGCATCAGATAGCAGGAGTGCGAAACATGACACTGGAAAACGTTCGTTACCTTTACGGCAGGGTGAGCATCGACCCTGATGTGTGCAACGGTAAGCCAACCATACGTGGCAAACGAATTACCGTACATACCATACTGGACTATTTGAGTGCTGGGGAAAGCATCAGCGAGATTTTACGCCAACACCCATCCTTAGAAGCCGAGGATATTCCTGCGTGCCTCGCGTTTGCCAGCCGCCTGATGGATCAGCGTTATACCCTGCAAAAGATTGCCTGAGCGATGAAAAAATACCTTATTGACGTGAACCTGCCGCGTTATTTCTCGCTGTGGGCGGGTGAAGAGTACGAACACGTTGTCAACATTGATGACGAAATGAAAGACAGTGAAATATGGGAATATGCCAAGCAACATAACTTGGTGATTGTTACCAAAGATGCTGATTTTTCAGACCGTATATTGCTGAGTGACCCACCGCCCCGAATTATCCATATCAGGACGGGAAATATGAAAATGCGTGAGTTTCACCAGCATCTTGGCCAATTATGGGAGCAAGTTTGTCTGTTGAGTGAAAGCTATAAACTGGTTCAGGTTTATAACGACAGAGTGGAAGGGCTGGGGTAACTGTTCTAATGCTAGGGGTACATACCCCCTAGCAACGCTGTATAATTTAACCCAACAC
>JBEUIR010000813.1:0-1081 GCA_040415395.1 Candidatus Thiothrix namsaraevi | reverse complement strand
ACTTACTCATGGCTGGCAAAATACCAGCAGGTTTGAACACCGCCCTGATTTAAAAGGGATTAAAAATGCCTGCTTATGCAGGCATCTCAGTGTATGGCTGGTTTGAAAATCAGGGCGGCATTACCCGCCCTGAAATACCGTCACTTAATCACTAAGCGCGTCCCGTTGCTGAGCTTCGCCCCTGAAACCGCCACACCTGCACTTAAAGCGGCTTTGATTGCGGCTTTGTCCACCTTGGTGGTGGTAACTTCCGCGACGTATTCAAACGGCAAAGCAGTTTTGCCAATGTAGAACTCAGCGCATGAACGCCACCACGGGAATAATCTCCTGTGGCACTCGCCCGGTAGCTACCAGCAATTTGCGCCAGATCCCATACGGCGGGCTACTCTCCCCCGTCTTGAACGCCCTCAAATTACGCTCGGCATTGTTGCCCCGCATCCCCAGCCATGCCGCTACCGCCTTATCACTCTTGTACTCAGAATGGCGTTTAAACTGCTCAATGTAGGCGTACACGATGTCTGCATGGGGCGGCTTCCAACGGTTTTCGGGTAACAGATGCTCGTTGCTGTACTGGCTCTCATCCATACCCAAATCCTCGATCACCGGCGCGGTCAGGTTCTGCTCTAACTGCCGGATTGCCTCCTTAGTCGCCTGTTCAAAGATGAAGCTTTTTTGTACCTCGATACTGGGTATGTTGATTTCCATGCTGATCCTCAAAAGGAGAGGGGCCTTAGCCCCTCTCCCTGTTTAATGGGTTAGCGCAATATTGCGCACGTCTTCGGTGCGGATATGCACCAGGCTAAGTGTGCCGTGTGCCAACGGCTTCCACTGCCCGACCTGGTGCAAGTGCATGAACACGTAGTAAAGATAATCAGGAAGTATAAGCGCGGTTTGCTCGATCCTGATACCAATGTAATAGGGGGAATAGGTTTTGGTGGGTTGCCCGATGGTTTCCAACGATCCCCGGCGAACTAACCAGAAATCAGCATCAGCAAAATCAAGGCGAATGGTCGCAACGTCTTTTAGTCTCATGGGTTTAGCCTGCGGCACAACTAACCCTCTGACGGTCAGCGGTTTAAGT
>JBEUIR010000812.1:0-1082 GCA_040415395.1 Candidatus Thiothrix namsaraevi | reverse complement strand
CGGATTACCATGCGTATTGATAATAGCATCTTGGCAGCCTTCAAAGCGCGTGCGGCAACCACAGGCGGCAGCTACCAAAACATGATGAACGAAGCGTTGAAACAGTTTATCCAAGGGCAAGGGTTGGAAGATGTCGTCAGGCAAACGATTCAACAGGAATTGCGCTCACACGGTTAGGGTAAGTTGGAGGTTCAGCGCAGCAACATCCTACAATTGATGGCAAAACTCGCCACTGAAACCATTCCCTTCAAGAATCAAAGGGTCACAAGAATCAAAGGGTCAGACTCGATTGATTGATGGACTCCATCGGCGCACTGTCGGTAAGCTGGTCGTGCCAGTAGGCGGGCAGTTGTAGAGAGGGAGAAGCCGGATGTGTTCCGGCTTTTTCTTTGCTGTGTTGGAGTGTTCCAGTATCTGTATATTGCATGTATAGTTAGAGCATGAGAATCGAATAAGACCCACGCAAAGCCGCTTCTAATCTGAAAAAGCACAAAGTCAGTTTTGAGGAGGCAGTTGAAAGCCTGCACGACCCGTTGGCGCGGGTGATTTCCGACCCCGATTGCGAAGCAGAGGAGCGTTATATCCTGATCGGAATGAGTAACAGCCGCCGGATTTTGTTGGTGATCTATGCGTATCGTGACGAAGATGATGTGATCAGGATTATTTCAGCGCGGAAAGCCACCGCACGCGAGGCAGCACTATATGCGTAACGAATACGATTTCAGCCAGTCCAAACCCGCCAGCGAAGTCCCCCACTTGGCAAAGCTACAGACACAAGGCGGCAAAACCCGTATCACCATGTACGTGGATGATGACGTGCTGGCAGCCTTCCGCACCCAAGCAGAAGAGCAAGGCATCGGCTACCAAACCGCCATCAATCAGGTATTGCGTGATTACTTGCACCAAGGTGAGTCAATGCTAGAAAACCTGCTCCGCAAAGTCATCCGTGAAGAAATGCAAATACGCGGCGAAAGCTGAGCGTGGCATGGGAAACAAAGACATCATCAGCAAATCCGTACTCGGTCATCTGGCAGCCGACATTGCCAACCTGTTGCTAGGCTTAGGCGTGGAGATGGACAACG
>JBEUIR010000811.1:0-1086 GCA_040415395.1 Candidatus Thiothrix namsaraevi | reverse complement strand
AGAATGACCAAAACAGGTCACAGCATTTTTGGGGGCAGCTTTATCTTTTTTGGGGTCGAAATTATAGGATTTCGCCTTGTCCAATGCCGCTTCTGCCATATCCGCCAGATAATTGATTGGCAAGCCCGGTTTGGTGATGGAAAGCCCCGCCGAGAAATGCACATCGGGGTTTTCACCGACATAGCGTTTGAATTCCACCTGCATCCGCTGCGCCAGCTTCATGGTGGAACGCCACGGCCCGATGAGGAAAAAGTCATCCCCACCCGCAAACACGGTGTAAGTGTTCGGGAATTCTTTCTGGCACAAATACGGCAACCAGATAGAGAAAAACGCATTCATCTGGCGCGACAATGCTGCCATTTTTGCGAAGCTGGGCGCACCAATACCGCGTTGAAAAATGATACCGAGGTTATCCACATCACCTTTCAAGGTCATCAAAGCACTGATACCGATCCAGTCGCCTTTTTCATCCTTTTGTCGGTCATCATAAGCAAGATGATTCAGCGTTTTGACATCACCTAGCTCCAGTTTTTCTTCCACATCGGCATACTTACGGTCTTTTTGCTCAAGCAGGTCTTGTTCAGTTACCTTGGGAATCCAAGCATTGATGGCACGGCGGGCATAGCCATTCCACAACACTTTATCCGCTGCCACTGGAAGAGAGAAATCAACAACCCGTAACAATTTGCCGTCTCGTGCTAATTGTCCAAACTTGCCGCTTTTGTCTTCATCACCAGTGAAGCTGACGTGGAAGCCAAAAATGGGCAACGTTAGGCTTGTACGTGTACCGATAGATTCACGGGTTAATAGCAGCCTCTCAAACTTCGTCAAATGCTCACCCACTTGGATTTGATCGGCGGCAAGACGGCTAATCCATTTATCTTCAAGTGCCACGATACCGGGTGAACGCCCATCAATCGCGCAAACGGTTTTATTGTTATCGAACGCATCCAAGAACTCGTCAAACACCATAGGCGCTTGAGCAGCACACAAATCAAAACGGCGCAGTTTGACCTTTTCCAATTGCTCAAACAGCCGTTTCATCAAGTCGCTGAATTTGCCTTGGGTGAAGTCATTGCACGCAGC
>JBEUIR010000810.1:0-1088 GCA_040415395.1 Candidatus Thiothrix namsaraevi | reverse complement strand
TTGCGCACCCACGCGCACCGGGGTATACGTTTCAACTTCCATAACTCACCCCCTAGCCCGCACGATTTGATACTGACGATTCACGTATTGCACCGGCACACTCCAGATATGTACCAAGCGTGTAAACGGGAACAGCAGGAAAATGGTCAGACCGAGGAAAATATGCAGCTTAAAGATAAAGCCCACATCCGCCAGATGCGCCGCCGCACCGCCTTTAAAGAACACAATGGATTGCGCCCATTCCGCCAACTTCAGCATATTGCTGCCATCCAAATGCCCCAACGTCGGAATGATGGTCAGCAAACCAAGGGTCACTTGCACCAGCAAAATACCAATCACTGCCAAGTCCATTGTCGAGCCGGTAGCGCGTACCCGTGGGTCATTCTTACGACGCAAGAACAGCAGCAATGCGCCGTACCAGCAAGCCAAGCCTGCAATCCCACCGACGATAATCGCCATGACTTGCTTGGTGCCAGCCGACATAAACGGTTCATACAACCAATGCGGCGCCAGCAATCCCACCAAATGCCCAAAGAAAATCACCAGAATACCCACATGGAACAAATTGCTCGCCAGTTGCATTCTGCTGTTGCTCAACATTTGGCTAGAACCTGCCCGCCACGTGTATTGAGCTTGGTCGTATCGTAGCCAACTGCCAATCAGAAACACCGCACCCGCCACGTAGGGGTACAGCCCAAAGAAAAGTGAATCAAAGTAAGACATATCAGTTCTCCCGAAAATGCAGCGTGTGGGTTTGATTGCTGGATTGGGTGGGGCGGCACGACGCGCCTTTGTCTTCCACAAAGGCGACCATTTCCTCTTCCCAGACCTTATCCATCGCAGCGGCGGTATCGTCGCGGGGTTCAGTTGCCACTTTACCGCGCAATTCCCCCATGTTCGGCTGGATGCCAATCATCGCCAACAACCCATCAAACAACAGGTGGTAATGACTGCCGCGCTCCTGCAAACGTGCCGATAACAGCGCGAGAATGGGGTGAACATCACCCAGCCCTTGCGCCGCCTCTGCTTCGCTGCGGGTAGCGAGGTACTCCAGATACAACGGGATGTAATCCGGCAATTCCTTGACA
>JBEUIR010000809.1:0-1088 GCA_040415395.1 Candidatus Thiothrix namsaraevi | reverse complement strand
GTACACCATTGAAGATTACCCACACCGCATGAATACCGTGGTGACGGATATGGATGTGGAAAAAATGATGATGCGTCTGGTCAGCGAAACCAAAGAGTTACTGGGGCAATACGTGCATTGCTTACATGCTCTTTCCAAAGCACTGACGGAAGCGGGTAAGCTGGAAACAGATCAAGTGGCGGCGATTGCACAACAGTATGATGTTACTGCTGAAATTAAGCCGGAAGGTCATTTGCACATTGCGGATTATGCGGCGCGGTTGCGGGAACCGTTGGTGTGGCGCGGGCGGCATTGAGATCCGCCCTCGTTGATATATTTCATTGCGCTTTTTAACACATATGAGGCTGCGAAAACGGTGAGTAATCAGAATATCCACACGCTGCTGAATTTCTCATTGGGCAAGATCGACGATCTGCAAGCAATGGGAGCATTAGGGATTGAGAGCACCGAAGATTTATTTTTGTTGATGGTGCAGGCACACCTACCTATGCCGCATTTGTCAGATAAAGTGACGCAGGAGATGGTCGAGGTTCTGAATGCGTTGCCATTGGCGGGAACACCCGTGTTTTCCAACATTACGCGCAAGCCTTAGCGACGGGCGCACTGCCGCGCAAAGCCAATTTGGGAGATTGAACGTAGGGCAATACAGGCAGGGCGGGCGTTTTCGCAGCTACGGTTTCCGCCTGCTTAACACAATTGAGGAAGTCAAAATACATGAACCAACAAGGCAACGTCATTTTCTACACCACACCTAAGCATCAAGTCCGCGTTGAAGTGCATTTTGAGGATGAAACCTTCTGGCTTACCCAAAAGCGCATGGCGGAACTGTTTGGGGTGGAATCGAATACCGTTACCTACCATCTGAAAGAAATCTTCGCCAGCGGTGAGCTTGACGAACATTCAACTACTCGAAAAATTCGAGCAGTTCAACAAGAAGGTCAGCGGCAAGTTGCCCGTACACTCGATTTCTATAATCTGGATGCCATCATCGCCGTCGGCTACCGTGTCAATTCCGCCGAAGCCACCCAATTCCGCATCTGGTCAACCCAAGTCCTCAAAGAATACATCATTAAAGGTTTTGTGCTGGA
>JBEUIR010000808.1:0-1089 GCA_040415395.1 Candidatus Thiothrix namsaraevi | reverse complement strand
TTGCGGGGGAAGGGCTGGGGATGGGGGGTAATCTTTTACCCAATCATCGTCTTAATAATCTGAAAGTGATCTTCAAACAGCCGTTCGGGATCAAGGTCGCCCAACGGAACCCAGAAAGCGTGCTGCGCATCATCACCACCTTTCACCTTCGGCAACCCGTGCGCATCCGGTTTCAGTTCAATCAGAAACGCATGGGTAATGGTGCGCCCACGTGCCGAACGGTACGGATCGTCGAACACTTGCTCTTTCACAATCGACCCCGCTAACACGGGCGCAGGCACTTTGATGCGGGTTTCTTCACGCAATTCGCGGATCACGGCATCGCGCAGCTTTTCGTGCGGGTCAAGAAAACCACCGGGTAATGCCCATTGCCCTTTGCCGGGGCGGGCTTTGCGTTCGATCAGCAGGATGTGTCCGGCTTGCACCACCACCGCATCCACCGTCACAAACGTTGGCGCGTAGGGCGCGGCTTCCCAGCCCTTGCGGTACTGGTTGACGAATTCCCACTCGCTGGCAATGTGCGCAAAGGTGTCAGATGCGCGGAAGGTTTCCAGCCAGGTTTGCACCGCTGGCGGCATCTCGCCATTCGCAGCACCCCGTTGGAAATACTGTTCGCGCAACGGGGTGGACGACACTCCGCGCACGTTTTCCACCGCGACTGATTGCCATTGCGGGAACATCGACAGGTAATAGGAACTGTGATCTTTGCTATGCCCGATCAAGCCAATACGCGGCGCGGCACTGCCAACTTTCGTCGGAAAACGGCAAGTAATGCCGTGCACGGTTTGCTGCACGCGGGTAATCCAGCCTTGCTCGTTGTAGGTGTCATCCAGCAATGGCGCGAGAATCAAGCGTTCGCCCGCCTCAGGAAATGTGGCACGGATAAACGTTTCACGCTCGGCAAATGTCCAAGGATTGCGCAAGGTACGCGGTTGGCAACTCGAACCGACCAACACAATCACGCGCTCGGCACGTTGCAACGCGGTTTCCACCACTGCTTGATGCCCTGCGTGAAATGGCTGAAAGCGACCAATGAAGACCAGAAAATCAAAATCAGGTTTGAACATGTCAGTAAGCTCCTTACTGAGA
>JBEUIR010000807.1:0-1089 GCA_040415395.1 Candidatus Thiothrix namsaraevi | reverse complement strand
ACCGTTCATCACGACTTTGCCCATTATTCCAAATATTTTTTAGAACGTCTTCACTCAAACAAACGCAAAGTGATAGCATTGATAGCAACTGTCTAACTGGAGCATTAAACGATGACAAACTTAATCGTCCGCAAACTTGAGCCTGAAATTATCGAAGCACTCAAGCAACGTGCTGCCCGTAACGGCAGAAGTGCTGAGATGGAACACCGCGCTATCTTGCGTGAAGTGCTGCTGGTGCTAAAAAAGCGCAGTCTAGCTGAAGTGTTGGCGGCTATGCCGAATGTGGGAACGGATGCCGACTTTGAACGCATTGAAGGTAAGCAGCAGGTTGCCGATGTATTTGCTTGATACCAATGTCATCAGCGAAATTCGTAAAGGGCCACGCGCTAATCCGGGTGTGCAAGCCTTTTTTCAGCGAATCATCAGCAACGGCGACAAGCTCTTTCTTTCTGTGGTAACTATCGGGGAATTACGGCGGGGGATTGAACTGATCCGTTACCGTAACGATCATGCGCAAGCGCACCAACTGGAACAATGGTTGGAGCAAATCCTAACCGACTACCAAGACTGTATCATCGGGCTGGATGCGGATACGGCACAACTGTGGGGACGATTGCGTGTCCCTCATCATGAACACGAGTTGGATAAGCTGATCGCGGCGAGTGCCTTGCTCTATGATTTAACGGTAGTAACTCGCAATGTGGATGACTTCGCGGGGACAGGCGTTAAGCTGCTGAACCCATTTACTTGAGTACGTGACCTGCCTAATCCCAAGGATTTAACAGTAATACCCCCGTCGGCGAGAAATCATCAACGTTGCGTGTCATGACCCGTAAACCGTAACGAATCGCGGTGGCGGCGATCAAGCCTTCATCCAGCAAGGCAATACCTTTGGCAATTTCGCCTAAGGTATTGACAAAGTTGAGAATTCAGGCAAAGCGCAGGGTTACACGGGGATGAATCCGATGAATAATGCATCATATGGTAGCATCAACCCTGATCGCCCGCTTTCACCGGCCGATTCAATTCCGGTGGCAACTGCACAATCTCGCAAGCACCACGATACTGCTCCGGCACATTGTCGGGGCA
>JBEUIR010000806.1:0-1091 GCA_040415395.1 Candidatus Thiothrix namsaraevi | reverse complement strand
TCATCCTGCCCGTTCTGCCAACTCGCGGCGGCGGATATTGTGGCGGAAAATGCGTTAGCGTCATGTGGCTTCACTATTTGAACTTACGGCTGAAGAATTCAACGCTTTGCATGAATTGCTGCATCTCACCAAGCAGCAATTGGATACCCAACACCAGCCCGCAGGCTATAACGCGGCTTCCAGTTACGTTGTAATTGTTCCGACACAGATGAAGAACCTCACCCCAACCCCTCTCCTTGACAGGCGAGGGGCTAAAAAACGCCACTCTTTCTACCCCTCGCCTGTCAAGGAGAGGGGGCGGGGGGTGAGGTTCTTTTAGAAGGATGTGAGCAATTACGTTACGTTGATTATGCACACTTAGTTTGATTTAATGCAATTAACGGGTCATTTTTGACGGGAAAAAATGCGTAACGCTGAAATACTGCTCAAGCCTTTTGGCAATATTCCACTGAGGCATCATACGGTGTTATCGGTTCTCAATGGCTACAAAACTCCCAATAACAAGATTTCACGCTGGTTGGATGAAGGTGTGTTATTGCCGTTGAAACGCGGTATGTATGTGGTATCGCCCGAAGTCAGTGGGAAACCCATAGCGCATTTGCTGGTGGCTAATGTGTTGTATGGCCCTTCTTGTGTATCGCTGGATTATGCATTGTGGCATTACGGGTTGATTCCCGAAGCGGTGTTCGAGGTCACGTCTGTCACTCCGCGTCGTAGTCGGCAGCTAGACACGGGGGTGGGACGTTTTGCTTATTACCATGTTCCTGAGATTTTGTACCCTATCGGTATGCAGTCGGTTGCTGCGATGGGTGGTGGCTATTGCTTGTTGGCGACACCTGCGAAAGCTTTGTGTGAGCGTTTGTTGCTGACGCGCCAGCTTCGGGTGCATTCCGTCAAATCCATGCAAGCATTTTTGTTGGAGGATATGCGTTTTGATGATACGGAAGCGGGGATGATTGCGTTGGAAACGATTGCTTTCTATCAACAATCTGGGCATAAAACGGAGCTATTCACGCAGTTATACGGGGCGATTCAACAATGGCAGCGTCAATCTTAAGCGGCATAAAGGAAGATATGCCACCCTCTTGTCC
>JBEUIR010000805.1:0-1092 GCA_040415395.1 Candidatus Thiothrix namsaraevi | reverse complement strand
GTATCACGCGCTGATTGGGGGCGCGACCCGCACGGGCAAAACCACCTTACTGAACAATTTGATTCTGACCGCTGGCGAAACGTATACCCCGCAACAATTACAACTGACCTTGATGGATTTCAAGGATGGGGTAAGTTTCTGGGAATATGAAGGTTTGGGGCATATTGCCGCGTTGTATGCCCCGACTGAAGCAGATTTTCCTGATGCATTGCAGTGTTTAGCGGCATTTGAGCAACAGATGAGTGCGCGTTATGTGCAGTTCCGTACCGCACGGGTGGCACGTTTGGCGGATTACAATCGGGTTGCTGCTGAACCCTTGCCGCGTTGTGTGCTGATTGCGGATGAAGTGCAAAGCTTGTTTGAAGGGCGCGATTACAAACAAAAAGCGGAAGTGAAACGCCTGTTAAGCAGCCTTGCCAAAAAAGGTGCAGCGGCAGGTGTACACATGATTCTCAGCACCCAGTCCTTCCAAAACGTTGAGCTGGAAAGCGATGTGAAAGACCAGTTCCACCTGAGAATTGGCTTGCGTCATGCCAGCGCAATGGGATGTCGAGCGTTGATGGGGCGCGATAATGATGCCATGCTCAATCTCGAACGTTTCACCGCCATTTACAACAGCCACCAAGGGGAAGACAAGCACAACCGCACGGTGGCGCTGGATAATCTGCCTGATTTTTTTCCACGGTTGGATGCACTCAAAGCAAAATATCCCCGCACTGTGCGAATGCAGCCCAAGCCCGTTACACTTGCGCACCCTGTACCCGTTGCCAGTGGCAAGTTTGCCGATGGTAACGTGAGTGAACTTTGGTAAAGGATATACTATGAGAGTTGAAGAGCAATATCAGGACGTACTGCAAAATATCGAATTTGCCATCGTCGCTGTCTATAAAGAAAATCCCACCTTATCCGATCATGCTGTTATGTGCGCTTTGGAGGCGTTGACGGAGCAGTATGTTGCCGAGAATCTCGGTAGGCAACCCCGAAAGATCGCGCTGTCCGGTTTGGAGCCGCTGGTGTTTGAGAGCATGAAACCGATGTGTGAAATGCGCCTAGGACGTACTACTTCTGGGTTGCCCAATATCACTACCTATT
>JBEUIR010000804.1:0-1093 GCA_040415395.1 Candidatus Thiothrix namsaraevi | reverse complement strand
TGTTCAACACCGAAAAAACCGTTTGCTGTTACGGGTAACATGGTCGTTTTACTTGGCTTTTATGAAGGTAGCGTTAAGATACGGTTAACAAGCTTGGGGTTATTGAGAGCTATTCGCAAATTCAGCGGTCATGTTACCGTGGGTCAATTATTCCAACTTTTTTCTATTTTCAGTATTTTTCATGAGAAATGGAGTCGTGATATGGGGGCGTTGATCGAGTCGGGCAAACACCTTGTCCTGAATAATCGCTATGCATTATTGAGTTGTATAGCGGTATCGGGCGCAGGAAAAATCTACCGAGGACGTGATCTGGAACAGGTCAAGAACCAAGGGCAGGAGTCACGCATTTTGATTCATGTGTTACCGAATGAAGCATCCACTTGGGCATTGGATGCGCTGTTCCAACACATTAGCCTCACCAGTCAGCGCCTAGCGTTGCCGTGGATCATCACGCCATTGGCTTACGGGCATGACAATGGTCAGGCTTATGTGGTATTGGAAAGCCCGGATACTTGGGAAGTCCAAAGCCTCCTCGCGCAAGCCGGGCAACCATCCGCTTGCCAGCGCAATGCCTCAAAAAACCTCAAGCCACTGATAAAAAAACAGTATCTGGATGAGCACATAGACCCAGCCTTATTGCTGTGCATCGCGGGAACAGACGTACACGTACTGGCAACTGCCTTATCACCCCAAGTCCAACAATTGGAAAAACGCGGCACACACCGTGTAATACCGCGCAAACACGTCAGTCATGCCCTGATGACGGGTTCCTTGCTGGCCTTATTTGGTATTTTTACCGCTGTAGCGGGCAATGCTGTTTTGGAAACCGTGACAACCCCTTACCCGGTGTTCGCAACCGATCATCAACCCAGCAAATCGCTCCAACTTGCGGCACTTGCACCGCCTGCAACCGCGAGCGTACTGCCGATTAACAGTGGGCAGCACATGTATCGAGACACGCCACTCATTGAAATTGCACCCCCACCTGTTAATAAATCCCATCCGGTGACGGAGAAGAAAGACGCAAAACCCGTATCAGCAAAAACACTCGACCAATAGATTTAGCATGGCATTAAGCGGCATATAAAGTCGG
>JBEUIR010000803.1:0-1094 GCA_040415395.1 Candidatus Thiothrix namsaraevi | reverse complement strand
GCTCAAGCCAGTTAATCTGGACGAGTTGCAATTGGTGATCAGCAAAGTGCTGGACGCGCACAGCATGAAACAGGAATTCCTCTACCTCAAAGAACAGGTGCAAAAGCGCAAATCTTTTATGGTCGGGCAAAGCCCCGCTTTGACGGAGGTGGAAAACATGATTGGCGCGGTTGCCCCCAGCATGATGACCGTGCTGATTCAGGGCGAAAGTGGGGTCGGCAAGGAATTGGTTGCCCGCGAAATCCACGACCGCAGCCAAGTTGCCAGCCGCAGTTTCGTCGCCTTGGATTGCTGCACCATGCAGGAAAACCTGTTCGAGTCCGAGCTATTCGGGCATGAGAAAGGTGCGTTTACCGGCGCTGACCGCCAGAAAAAAGGGCTGATCGAAAGTGCCGAAGGTGGCACGCTGTTTCTGGATGAAATCGGCGAAATTACCCCGGCGATTCAAGCCAAGTTGTTGCGGGTATTAGAAACCGGGCGTTTCCGGCGGTTGGGTGGCACTCGTGACTTAAGTGCGAATGTGCGGGTGGTTGCTGCCACCAACCGCGATTTACTGGTCATGTCGCAGGAAGGCACGTTCCGCGCTGACCTGTTTTACCGCCTGAATGCCTTTACCATTTACGTGCCGCCGTTGCGCCAACGCCGCGAAGACATTCCGGCGTTGGTTAAACATTTCATCAATAACCACGACTTTTCCCGGCGGGTTAACAAGCATCTGAGCGAGGAGGCGTTGGCTAAATTGGTGGCTTACCCGTGGCCGGGCAATATCCGCGAACTCAAAAACATGGTGGAACGGGCAATTATCTTGTCGGGTGATACGGCGCGGATTTTGCCGGGACATATCATGCTGAGTGATTGTGCGGTATCCACCACTGCTGCGCCCGCCAGCAAAGGCGTGAGCTTAGACTTTGAACAGATACCGACGTTAGATGATTTGGAAAAGCATTACCTGCACTTGTTGCTGGACAAGTTCAACGGGCATCGCGGTAAAGTGGCGCGGACGCTGGGAATTAGCGAGCGCAATGTGTACCGTTTGCTGAAAAAGTATGAATTCATGGAAGCCTGAGTGGTTGTCGGTAACTGTTCACATCCCT
>JBEUIR010000802.1:0-1095 GCA_040415395.1 Candidatus Thiothrix namsaraevi | reverse complement strand
GTTGCCATTCGATTTACCTTTTGTCGTGTGGAGTTTTCATACTACCATAGGGGCGTTTGCTGCTACAGAGAACCCGCTTATGCCGCGCCGTATCGCCCTGATTGTTGGTGTTAGCCAGTATGACAAATACCGTACCGGATTGGATAGCCTTTCCGCGCCCGTCAATGATGCCCAACGGGTTTACGACGTGCTGTCCGAATACGGTGATTTTGACATGCTGTATCCATTGCCGTTAGCGGATGGCAAGGTGGGCAGTTCTGGCAAAGTCTATGCGCACGACTTGCAAGCCAAGTTAGGCGAAGTGTTGAGTCCATCCACCGATGAAGAGGTGGATTTGGCGGTATTCTATTTTTCTGGGCATGGGGTCAGTGAGCGTGGGCAAGTGGTGTATCTGTCCACTAGCGATGAGCGTTTGGCAATCGCCATACCTTGGCTGGCGGAGTTGGTAAAAACGAGTGCGGTGAAGAATGTCTGCATCTGGTTAGACTGTTGCCACAGTGGCGAGGTGTTGAAATTTACCGATTTGGGTGAAAGGGGATTTTGTGTGGTGGCGGCTTCACATGCGGAGGGTGAAGCACTTGCTAGAGCCGATGGGAATAGCTTGCTGACGGATATACTGTGCAAGGCATTGACTCCCAGTGCAGATTGTCAGGAAATTCAGGTAAAACATTTCATCAATGAACTGGAGCAACAACGCCATAACTTACCGCAACAGGTATTGTGCCGTTGGAGTGATACCCCGTTCACGCTGACACAGCTCAATGGTGAAGTGGCGCGGGAGTCATCCTCACTGCGCAAACCTGCCCGTGGCTGGGTTTGGCATTCCACCGACGAATCCATCGCTGCTGGGCAAATCTCGGTGCTGTCCGTACTCGAAACCTTCTTCGCTCTCGGCTTGTACGGCTGGCTTGCCTTCCACTTCGAGCATCAATGGTGGCTGCTCATCAGCGCGGTCGCCGCACCCATCATCCTGCTCCGCTCCCCCGAATCCAAAGCACTCGGCGTAAAATGGCTTGGTAATTATTGGAGAAACCGGGGCAACAGCGTAGATTGGAATTGTTTATCCCCAACGGATAAAGTTTTACATAGCCACAT
>JBEUIR010000801.1:0-1095 GCA_040415395.1 Candidatus Thiothrix namsaraevi | reverse complement strand
GGCAATAACCTGCCCGGCAGTGCCAGCGCGGGGATGCACGCCAAATTACCCGCACTCGACCTCAACCAAGCCAGCCGAAGCTATGACCACCAATTCCATAAACACAAACAGGTTGAATAAATCGCGGGTCATAATCACGCCACACAGTGCCATGATCAGAATCAGCAATACCGCCATTGCCCGCCTTCCGTGCTTAAACAGGGTATCGCGCAGGTAAAACGCCGCGTGCAACCCGGTTAATGTCACCAGTGCTACCAAAGCCGCTTCTGCCATGCCTATCCGCAAGTTAATCGCAAACGGGGGCGCGGTTCCTGCCGTGAAAATTTCCACCGCCATTGCAC
This sequence comes from Candidatus Thiothrix namsaraevi, assembly GCA_040415395.1. Taxonomy (GTDB): domain Bacteria; phylum Pseudomonadota; class Gammaproteobacteria; order Thiotrichales; family Thiotrichaceae; genus Thiothrix; species Thiothrix namsaraevi. The sequence continues at coordinate 754 of JBEUIR010000801.1, read as the reverse complement.
CCGTCACGCTAAAGTGCCACAACCAGCTTGCGGCAATCCACGCCATTGCAGCTAATGCGGCAAGGGTGATGCCATACGCCAGCTTGCGCCAAGTGTCCGGTAACAGACCCAGCAGAAAAGCGGAGCCGAGACCGAGGGCAATAATGTAGAGTGCGCTTACCATTTCAGATCCCTGCATTGGGCAATGTCGAGCGTGCCTTTGGCTTCATACAATTTGTAGGCATACGTCAGCATCATCGCGGTAATGCCTACCCCGATAACAATTGCGGTCAATACCAGCGCTTGCGGCACTGGGTCGATAATCCGGGTGACAGCTTCGGTAGCGGCAAGCGTTTCATCGAGAATCGGTGCAGTGCGCCCCAGCATATAGCCCACCGATACCAGCACCAGATTCACGCCGGTATTGGCGACTGTAAACGCGACAATCATGCGCAAGATATTGCGGTTAGTGAGTGCGCCGTACAGCCCCAGCAAAATCAGCAAAAAGCCGGTTGTCATTGCGATCCAGTCCATTACGATTGCTCCGTTTCTGCCAGATTGGTCAACATGGAAGTGAATTCAGCCCCAACTTTGTGGCCAATCACGCTATAAATCACCGGAATGACTCCTGCCGAAAACAGCGTGCCGAAGGTTCCGCTAGGCAGCAAACGGCTATCCAAAAAGCCACTGGCATACACCATGCCCAGCACCCCGATGCAAACACCAGCCGCACATGACACAGCTCATGACGCTGTAACCACCAGCTTTGCGCATA
>JBEUIR010000800.1:0-1095 GCA_040415395.1 Candidatus Thiothrix namsaraevi | reverse complement strand
AGCCAACAAAACGCGCAGCGTAATTACTTCGCGCAACCACAACCAACCCAACACCGTCGTCATAATCGGGTAGGTATACAGCGTCAAGCGTTCCAAGTAAGCCAGCTTGATGAAAATGGATTTGAGCGCGAACAACGCCGTGCCGCCCACCGCCAGCATCCAGCCTGAGCGGAAATAGTTTGGGGTGTCGTCGTCGTTGGGTATTTCCCGCATGATGGTCTCCAAAGAGTGCTGCGGGATTAAGCGTCATTAACTGGGGAATCCCGCAGCTAATGAAAAAAGGCAAAAACTAGCTACTCCGCGTGTATTTGCAGAGTTTTAGCCAGCGATAGGCGTGGTTGTGGGGCGGCGCAGCCGTCCCACACGAACGACCAGTTAGAAATCATGCGCCGCCCTGTACTGCGAGCATGGCGGTGAGCAAGACTGCAACGCCCAGGGGGAGGAGCAACACGCGCTGAATACGTACCGAGAGTTCCTTGCGGCCAAGCCAAGCGAGCAACGGTAGAGCAACCCAAGCTGGCGACCCGTAAACCAAGCCCATAGATGAGCCTACCAATAGCTCGGCGCGAAGAGGGTCGGACGGAGCACTGCTCCACCACTGGACTCCGAAGTAGGCAATGACGATGCAAGCGGCAAGTCCCCAAAAGAATGCGATTGCTCGAATGACTGACATGACTTTTAACTACTATTAGGCGACCTAATGTCGCCGTTCAAAACGACATCCTGTCGCATATACCCGACTGGATGCCAACGATTTCAGGGGATTGTAGCGTATCCTTCCGTGGAATACGACCTAAACGGAATGGCAAAAACGACAAGTTCAACCTGCCAAAAAACAATCGCCCACGCTATTTTACCCACCATTTTCACGTTGCCTTCTTCGGACTGGCTTTTTTAGGGGCTGGCAAGGGAAGCTCACGGGCGGTTAGCCGGATCAGTTCCACAATCTCCAACTGGTCGTCAAGTTCTTCTCCCAGCAGGAAGTGCGGCTTCGCCTCACCAAACATCTTCCTGAACGTGACCTGCCCCGCGCCCTGCATCTGGTCGCGGACGTATTCGACGAAACTTAAATCTGTTGCCATTGGTATTGTCCCT
>JBEUIR010000799.1:0-1097 GCA_040415395.1 Candidatus Thiothrix namsaraevi | reverse complement strand
GATGTCCCCTGTGCTGATGATTGTATTATAATTAGATTTTATCATTCATCAAAAGTTCAGCTATAGGCAAATTTTTTGAGAAAAAGATGCTTTCTTGCTCCCTTCACCCCTTGCGGGGGAAGGGTCGGGGATGGGGGATGTTCGGAGTGAGATAGCTGAGCGATTCCACGCTAAACATCCTCAATCCACAGCAAATGCGTTGACCACTCAGGATGTGTCTCCAATGCCAAATACAGCTTCTTATCCGCCGTGACCATTTTGCCTTGCAGTTGACGAGCAAGAGCGAGGTACAAGCAGTCGTAAACACTGCGATAAGTGGCATGAGCCTTGATAGCAATATTCGCATCAATAATCAGGTTCATGCGTCACGGTCTTCCCGCGCCAGTTCCGCACTATCGGAAAAGACCTGTTGGCTCGTTTGTAGGTGGGCGCGAATCCTGTTGGCGTTTGCCCAGAAGTTGTCTGCTTTTGCCTCAGCTACATTTTCCAGAATCCAATCCTCCCGCAGATCATAATCGGCAAACGGGACATTCAAATCACCGAGTAACGCCAATGTTTCGTGCTTATTTTTCCCCAAAACCTTAGCGAGTTGCCCAAGGCTAATGTCACCCGCTTGAAACGCTTTGAGTGCTGCCCAGCCTTCTCCATCAAGAGTTTGCATAAATATTCCAAAATACTGTGTTGGCGAAATGGCTGAGTTTAATACTTTTGTATTCTTGTGCGTCATATCTGCGCTAAACTTCCCCAAATACGGGCGCATAAACGGGGCTGGGCAAATGGCAAGAAATTTTATATCCGAAGACGACATCGAGCAGGCATTGCTGCAAAAGCTGCAACACTTGCACGGTTTCGATGTGCTGATTTGCCATACTGCCAACCCCGATGATCTCAACGACGGCTCAGGGCGCACCGACAAGCGTGACGTGATTCTCGCCGAACGTTTACGGGAAGCCTGCGCACGCTTGAACCCACAGATTCCCCTCACGGTTATCACGGATGTGGTGGCAAAGCTAATGGATCGCCGCATCGCGCTTTCCCCGCTCAAAGCCAATCAGGAACTCGATCAGTTTATCCGCGATGGCGTACCCGTCACCTTT
>JBEUIR010000798.1:0-1099 GCA_040415395.1 Candidatus Thiothrix namsaraevi | reverse complement strand
TGCGGTTGTCATGGTGTGTCCGTTATTGTTATTGATTGGGGTTTGGGTTGAACTTTACCTGATGCTGAATGGCTTGCCTATGGCGAGGCGACGGGCTGCGCGGTGATCATGCCCAATTGCGCCAATATCTGTGATGAAGTGCAGTCATCGGGATGGCAACCCCCCATCTACTTTGTGCTATCATTTGTGTACACAACTAAGAAGGAAAATCCTATGCAAACCTTCAGCATCCGTGATTTGCGCGAACACACTGGCGACCTCAGCCGCACCGCCGAACAAGGACAATTGGCGTTAGTCACCCGCCACGGGCAACCCTTGTTTGTCAGCGTTCCGTTCAGTGAAAATCTATTGGCGTTTGGTGTACACGTCGCCCTCGCTACCCACCTGTTTCAATCGGGAAGTATGAGCTTGGGTAAGGCATCCAAATTGGCGCGAATGTCCATCGCAGAATTTACCGAACACGTCAGCCGTTTAGGTATTCCTGTTGTGAATTATGATCCTGCCGAATTGGATCAGGAACTCGCGTACCTCAACTCATGAAATCCATTATCGTCGCTGACACCAGCCCGTTGATTGCGCTGGCGAAACTTCAGCAACTCACGCTATTGAACAGTGAGTTTTCCAACGTGCATGTGCCACTCACCGTATTAAGTGAGGCAACCCGCGACATGCAACGCCTTGATGCCCGCTTGATTCGGGACTTTGCAAGTGAACACTTAATTGTGCATGAGGATGCCGATAATGATTTTTGCACCCAATTGCGCCCAACGCTGGATGAGGGTGAATTGCAAGCCCTGCATCTGGCGCGTCAACTCGATTGCGGTGTATTGATTGATGAACACATCGGGCGACAAGTCGCACAAAGCTACCAAATTCCGGTGGTTGGTGTGCTGGGCATTTTGCTAAAAGCCAAACAATCAGGGGCTATCCCTGCGGTTGCACCGCTCATCAACGATTTGTTGGCACAGGAATACCGCTTGTCAAAAGCCTTGATCCAAAAAGTGCTATACGCCGCCGGTGAAAGCAATCCTCCACACACAAAATGAAAGAAACAACACGTTATCTCAATACAGACCTTGACCTGATTGCCGAGCAGGAT
>JBEUIR010000797.1:0-1100 GCA_040415395.1 Candidatus Thiothrix namsaraevi | reverse complement strand
TGTGCTAAACTACTACGATGAAAATCCCCTACGGTCTCAGCAATTTTAAGCAAGTCATCAGCGAAGGCTATGTGTATGTCGATAAGACGGATTACATCGCCAAGCTAGAAGCGGCTGGCAAGTATCAAATCCTGCTACGTCCACGCCGTTTTGGTAAAAGCCTGTTGCTGTCAGCGATGGAATATTATTACGACATTGCTCACCAAAACGATGTTGAGGCGTTGTTTGGCAATCTCTACCTCGGCAAACACCCCACACCCCTGAAAAGCAGCTACCAAGTGTTGTTCATGGAATTCAGCGGAATTGCGACTGGGCAAGGATTCGAGCGGTTGTATGAGGACTTTGGGCGGGAAATAGCGCAGGCGTTGCAAAAATTTCTTAGCCGTTACGGTTATCCAGAGAGTACCTTGGCTGCCATTGAGCGTGAGCCATCCCCGCAATCCCAGATGAAATATTTCTTTCGGGTGACGGAGGGGAAAAAAATTCTGCTGCTGATTGACGAATACGACCATTTTGCCAATACCATTTTGGCGGATGATCTCAAATTATTCCAGCAAGTGATGGGCAAAGGCGGTTTCGTGCGGAGCTTTTACGAAACCCTCAAAACCGCGACCCAGCGCGGTGCGATTGAGCGTTTATTTGTGACGGGTGTTACCCCAATTATGCTCGATAGCATGACCAGTGGTTTTAATATCGGCGAAAATTTGTCATTGCACGAAGATTTTAACGAAGCAGTTGGCTTTACCAAAAGTGAAGTGGCGGGGTTGCTGCAACCGTTGGCAGATGCTTGTCAGCTCGACCCTGCCGCGTTGTTGACGGACATCACGCAGTGGTACAACGGCTACCGTTTCGCATTAGGGACGGATACCGTCTATAACGCGGATATGGTGTTGTATTTCCTGAAAAATTTCCGTCGAAAAGATTGCTCTTATCCACGTCATATGCTGGATGAGAATATCGCTTCGGATTACGGTAAAATTCTCGGTATGTTCAGTATCGGCAACCGCGATAACAATTTTGAGGTATTGGATGAGTTGATCAGCAAAGGTTTGAAGCCGATAGTGGCGATTTATTCGACTTTTTTGCAACGCGCGTATGAT
>JBEUIR010000796.1:0-1107 GCA_040415395.1 Candidatus Thiothrix namsaraevi | reverse complement strand
TCTGGATGTGAAGCATTCGATTGAACCCGTGAAAGTGACCGCAGGACATCCGTTCTACGCACTGCGCGGTGTGCCGTTGGAGCAGGCGAACGACCGTACCGTTAATTGGTTGGCAAAAGGCAAAGTGAAACCGGAATGGGTCGAAGCAGGGCAATTGCAAAAAGGCGATTACGTTGCGCAAGTCATCCCGACCGAAACCGTGATGGTGGATGGCTTTGATGCTGACGATGCACGGTTGTACGGTATTTTGCTGGGTGATGGGCATTTGTCAAAAGATGGGATGCAATGGGGCGTTTCAGGCAATCCACAAAACGATTCCCATCTTGACTTTGTGCGTGACTACTTGGCTGAACGTGGCATCCATAGTTGGGAAAATGGGCGTGGCGAAACCTACACACAAATTCATTGGGCAAGCGGTCGTGGTGTCGTGCGCAATGCCACTAATGGGCGCATTGTCGGTGCAGGTGCTGCCACGTTGCCGTTCAGCTATGACGATATTTACAACGCACAAGGCGAAAAGCGGATTTCACGCCAATTCAGCCATTTACCGCAACCGCAAACTTTGGCATTGATTCAAGGCTTGTTAGAAACCGATGGCGGCGTGAGTCGCGGCAAGGAAATCTATTTCACCAATACCTCGCGTCAACTGGCGGAAGGTTTGCGTTATCAGTGCCTGCGTTTGGGTGTGCCGACGGCGGGGCAGTACCGCGAGCGCGATAATGCGCATACCGGCACACGTTCTGACGGCACGCACATTGAGTTCAACGGCGTGACTAAAGCGTTCGATGTGCGGATTCCCGCAGTGCCAGAAATCGCTGCGTTAGTGGATTGCCAGCCTATCGAGAAGCATAACTGGTTGACTTACAACGGTTGCGTGTTTAGTCGTGTGCGTGGTGTGGAAAGTATTCCAACCCTGCCATTTGTGTTCGATCTGATTGTGGAAGGCGACGAGTCCTACATGACTACGGCGGCACTGGCGCACAATGGCGGGAAGAGGAAGGGTGCGGTTTGTGCCTACCTCGAAACTTGGCATATCGACATCGAAGACTTCCTCGAATTGCGCAAAAACACGGGCGACGAACGCCGTCGTACCCACGACATGAACAC
>JBEUIR010000795.1:0-1109 GCA_040415395.1 Candidatus Thiothrix namsaraevi | reverse complement strand
AGGCTGACCGTGCATTGGGTGAGCTGAATGCGTTTTCGCAATTAGTGCCGAATGTCGACTTTTTCATCCAGATGTATGTTGCCAAGGAAGCGACTTATTCAAGCCGCATTGAAGGCACGCAAACGAATGTCGAAGACGCTTTCAAGGATGCTGCTGATGTCGCACCAGAGAAACGTGACGATTGGGCGGAAGTGCAAAACTACATTCAGGCACTGAATTATGCGGTAGCGCGGCTGGAAACCCTGCCCCTCTCCAACCGCTTGTTGCGGGAGGCGCACGCTACCCTGTTGCAAGGTGTCAGGGGCGCAACCAAACAGCCCGGTGAATTCCGCACCAGCCAGAACTGGATTGGCGTTAGCCTGAAAAACGCGGTGTTTGTTCCCCCGCACCATGAGCGGGTTGGCGAGTTAATGAGTGATCTGGAAAAATTCCTGCACGACGACGCACACTACGTATCACCACTGCTCAAGATTGCGATTGCACATTACCAGTTTGAAACGATTCATCCGTTTCTGGATGGCAATGGGCGGCTAGGGCGGTTGCTGGTTCCGCTGTATCTGGCTTCCGAACAGATTCTTGCCAAACCGGCATTGTATTTGTCGGATTACTTTGAGCGCAACAAGACGGCTTATATCGACCACCTGATGGCAGTCAGGCAAGGCAACCACCTGCGTGAATGGCTGCTGTTTTTTTTGCATGGCGTGGCGGAAACAGCGCAATCCTCCATTGCCGTATTCAAAAGCATATTACTGCTCAAGGAACGCATCGACAGGGATGTATTGCCACGCTTCGGTGTACGTCGTCAGGATAATGCGCAACAACTCATGCGCTACCTCTACCGGAAGCCGGTTGTTGATGTGAAAACGGTTACGGAGCTTTTGGAAATCACGCAAAAAACAGCGGGGTCGCTGGTTGATGACTTGGTTAGTTATGGGGTGTTGGCTGAAATCACCGGGCAGCGGCGTAATCGGTTGTTTGTGTTTAGGGAATACCTGGAATTGTATGCAAGATAGAAATACGGTTATTTCCAAATAACCATTTGGTTGATCCCAACAAAATTCCCTAGTGGATGTCACTCATCTAAAACGCCCGCACCAACGCCATGCACA
>JBEUIR010000794.1:0-1109 GCA_040415395.1 Candidatus Thiothrix namsaraevi | reverse complement strand
ATTGTTCACGCAAACGCTGGGTATCCTGATCACGTTTTTTCAGTTCCCGCGTAATTTTTTTGGTCAGGTACGTTTTGAATTCATCGCCGGTTTGGACTGCTGGCAATAACTGGCTTGCTTGTGACTGCCAGACAGCTTGGCGGAACCCGTCACTCTTTCCTTCACGTAACAAATAGGGAATAGATGCAGCTACCAAACGGTTTTCAAACACTGCTTCAACCGTTGTTTCGCTACGCCCATCGGCATACTCTACTACTCTCTTATACTTGTTCGGGGTGCGAATCAGAACACCCAATAACTTACCCGTTTGACAACTAAACACCGGAGCACCGGACATACCTTTCCAGAGTGTACCGACATCAGCATTCCCTTCGGATACGAGTTGTTGAATGTAATAATCTTGGTCAGGCATGAAACAAGTACCACCGGCTGGTGTTTTCTTTCGTTGCGTCGCTTCTACTCCCGCTCTGGGGTAGCCCATTGCCGTCCAAGGTTCCTTTGGTTTCGGGAAAACATCGCTCAACACCGATAATGGCATCGTCAATTTTGAAGTATCACATCTGACCACCGCCACATCGAAGTCTGCATCTTCAAACACGATGTCAGTCTGCGTCACCACTGCGGTATGGTAAGGTTCGTCTGCGTCTGAAAGCCGCCAACTGAAGATGCGCTCTTTCTCAGCATTGATGTTGTCGTGATACAGCACATGCCGCGCTGTCAGCACCAACCCATCCCGTATTGGATAAGCAGTGCCAACCGCTTTTTTAAACCGCCCATCGTCCCCCTGAATGGTGGTTGGCACTTCAACCAACGCCACCAACTCAGACTTCAGCATGGCTCATGCCCCTCAGTCGAGGTCAGACATAACGACACCCGTTACCGTGCCATCTGCGGTGTGAAGCTTGGGCTTCAACTTCAAACGGATGGTATGCGTATCTTCCTTGCTGTAGCTGCCAGTCCCTTCAACCCCTGCACTGCCCAGTTCAAACCCCAGAACCTTAAACTCAACCCCACGGGTGTGACCGGAAGTGATGCATGGTCTAATATCTGTTAATTCTCCCCATTAAAACGAGTCCCCCTATGTTAGACAAGCCAACGCAGCTAGCCCA
>JBEUIR010000793.1:0-1109 GCA_040415395.1 Candidatus Thiothrix namsaraevi | reverse complement strand
GATAGTCATCACACTTTCTTATTGAGTAAGGCGTTGAAAAACAACGTCTGATTTAGCGGTCAGAACAGCAAACATGCTAACATGAGCGTAGCGTCACAACCCCGGAGGTCATCATGCCCGCCACCTACATCAACCCGCTGACGGACTTTGGTTTCAAGAAGCTGTTCGGCGAAGAACCCAACAAGGAACTGCTGATCAGTTTCCTCAATACCTTGCTGCCCGCACACCACCAGATTGCTGACCTGCAATACACCAAAAATGAATACCAAGGCATCAGCCCGGTGGATCGGCGTGCTATTTTTGACCTTAATTGCATGAGCACCAGCGGCGAACGTTTCATTATTGAGTTGCAAAAGGTCAAGCAACGTTATTTCAAGGATCGCAGCCTGTATTACGCCACCTTCGCGATTCAGGAGCAGGCCAAACAAGGAGAGTGGGATTATAAACTCTCCACGGTTTACACCATCGGCATCCTCGATTTTCTGATGGAGGATGCGGCTCAGAAAGTGCTGTATTACGCCCAACTCAAGGATCAGGATAACCAGCCCTTTTTCGACAAGCTGCATTTCATCTACGTGGTACTGCCGCGCTTTACCAAGACGTTGGAACAACTCGATAGTTTGCAGGACAAATGGCTATACACCTTCCGTCATCTGGCAGAATTGACTGATGTACCCGACCAGTTTACCGAGGCAGTCTTCCTCCGCCTGTTCGCCATTGCGGAACTGGCACACTTTGACCCGCAAGACCGGCAGCGTTACGAGGAAAGCTTGAAGTATTTGCGGGATTTGAAGAACTCGGAAGTCACCGCCCGCGAGGAAGGGCGACAGGAGGGGCGGCAGGAAGAAAAGCTGTTAATAGCCCGCAACCTGATCCACTTGGAAAGACTTTCGGATGAGGAAATAGCGCGGGCGGCTGACCTGCCACTGGAGGTTATCCAGTGTTTGATGCTGGAACAGCAAAAAAGGTGAATCTCCGTCCAAAAAATCGGACCGTTTAACTTATGCATACCCTTGACATCCTCCCCTCCCTAAAGGAAGGGGATTCCTACTGCATTCAGCTAGATAGCTGACTTACTTCGGTGAGTTCCTGCTTCACAGAGCGACTTA
>JBEUIR010000792.1:0-1110 GCA_040415395.1 Candidatus Thiothrix namsaraevi | reverse complement strand
AGCAGCATGTTCGGCTTGTTGGCACTGTTCGGGGTGGCGGTGAACGATTCCCTCGTAATGGTGGATCGCATTAACCACAAACTCAAAGAAGGCATGGCCATTGCGGAAGCAGTGCGGGAGGCAGGTGCTACCCGTTTCCGCCCGATTTTGCTGACTTCACTCACCACGTTTGCCGGAATGACCCCGTTGTTGCTGGACAAGACCACACAGGCGCAATTCCTGATCCCGATGGCAGTGTCACTGGGTTTCGGGATTTTGTTTGCGACCTTCCTTGCCTTGTATCTGGTGCCTGCGTTGTATCTGGTGAAAGAGGACGTGCGCGAATTACCCACCAAACTGTTCGGCAAGTCTCACAAAATCGCCAAAACATCCGCCAAGGATTCAATGGTGTAATCCGGCTCAAACGGGTGTGCGTCGGCTTCGCGCCGGTAATGGATGGTGGTCATGCCGAAACGCTTGGCCACCGCCAGATTTTCGCGGCGGTCGTCGATGAAGGCGATGTGTTCCCCCCCTACCCCGCTGGCTGTTATCAGCACTTCGTAAATCGCGGGTTCCGGCTTTTGGCACTTGACCGCACCACTGATAATGCGCGGCTCGAAACGTTCACTGAAAGCAAACCGCGCTTCCAACATCTCACCCCATTCTGCCCCCAAATTGGAGAGGATGCCGAGGCGGTAACGCTGTGACAGCGTGTAGGTCACTTCCGCCAAGTCCGCATCCAATTCAAAAAAGTTGAGAAATTGCTGGCGAATCGGTGATTCCAGCGTCAAGCCGATGCCTTCCCAAAATGCTGCTTCGCTAATCTGCCCGCCGGTGTAAGCATCGTAATACGGCTTGACGGCGGCTTTGGTCATGGTGGGTGGTAATAATGGCAGCAAACCGTGGGTGACGAGGTGTCCGTCGGAAATCACGACACCGAACAGGTCGAAGGCGATGAGTTTAAGGGTGGGTTGCATGGGGTAACTCTCGATTATTGGCGACAACGGCGTTATAAAGGTAATACGACACGCAGCTCTTCGCCGAGTTCGTAAACGTTGACCTCTTTGCCAATCTGCTGCATTTCGCGGTAGATCATCGGGAAACCGCGCCCTAAACGGTCGATGTAACGCA
>JBEUIR010000791.1:0-1110 GCA_040415395.1 Candidatus Thiothrix namsaraevi | reverse complement strand
TCTCCAACGATTGCAAAGCACTCAACAAGTCGATGTATTCCGCTAATCCCGGTGGATAACGGTTTTGGGTATCCCCTTCCCTATCTGCCCATAGCTGTTTCGCCGCCTGCAAATAGACAGCATCCGCAATACGGCTACCAAAATGCAATTGACCGCGTTCCACTAACCACGCATGGCGTTTTTCAACAGTCTCCTCATGCCCTGTCACCGTTATTTTTTCGGGGGACTCTTCCATTTTCAAAGTGTGTACAAAACAGCGGCGCACGAAGGCAGAGGGCAATTCACGCTCCTCATTCGTGGTAATCACCACCAACACCCGCGCAGAATCAGCCTGCACCGGGTTATTCAATACACTGTTCGCATCCGCCTGCTGGGTATCATGTAGGTAAGGAACACTAAAACGGTATTGCCCTAAAGTTTCCAATAAACCATTCGGCAAATCAGGCTCGGCTTTATCAATTTCATCCAAGAGCAACACAACACCGCCGGTTTGTGGCTGCCATGTTTTACCTTGCGGGGTTGTGCTGTCGGGCTTTAACGGTGCAGGGCGTAAGCGGGTATAACAGGCTTGATACTGATGCGCGGCGGCCTGCCAATCATAAGCCCACCAAAATACACCGGGCGAAAGGAAGTTCAGCGGGTTAAGCCGATCTTGGATCGCGCTGCAACCTGATGCTGGGGGTGAATCGTTACTCATACTACGTGCTTGCGCTTCACCTAAACGCCCTATCGCATCAAAGTGGCAATGCAAATCGCTAAGTTCGGTACTACCGTGTATGACTTCACTGACAAACGCCCAGCCCAATTGTTCGGCTATCGCTTTTGCCATCTGGCTCTTACCTGTCCCCGGTTTACCCCTCACCAACAACGGTCGCCCTGCGGAATACGCCGCCCACAGTGCGTAGCAATCCTCTTCGTTGAAAACGTGGTGTAACTTCCGCCCCAGATTGGAAACGGTCAAATTAGGAGGGATAAAATCCTTGAGCTTCGGCACTTCTTGTTTAGACATGGGCAGCTACTCGCTTGGGGTTCTTGAGTCGGAGTATAACGGCTAGATCTTCCAGCAACGAACTTTGATCTTCACGACAAGGCGACAACTCATCAAGACTC
>JBEUIR010000790.1:0-1112 GCA_040415395.1 Candidatus Thiothrix namsaraevi | reverse complement strand
ATTACTGATAAATACCCCTGACGGGAAGGGTCGAGTGCGTTGATGCTAAAAAACCGTAATTTCACATCGCCTCCTTAGATTGTGCCGTCGGCAGGGGCTCCGCCGCCTTGCTTAGCTCACTGACCTTGGGCGGGACGGAAACCGAGGTAGTAGTCACGGTGGTCCGGCGTGTGGCTGCTGCGGTAAGCAGAACGCACGAGCCTCGGCGCGTAGTACCACGAGCCACCGCGCAACACGCGGGCAGTGCCGGAAGATGAACCCTTCGGGTCTTGTTGCGGCTCCGCCGCATAATCACCTTTCCAATCACTTACCCATTCCCACACATTACCCTGCATATCGTACAAACCATGTGGGTTAGCCTCAAAACTTTTTACAGGCGATGTGTAAATGTAGCCATCATTGCAATCTGCAACCGTCCAATTTGAAAATTTTTCCTTGGCTTTTTTATCTGCCATATTTGCATAACGACAACCATCACCGCCTTTTGAACCCCACGGATAAGCGGTATCTGTACCCCCACGGGCCGCGTATTCCCATTCCGCTTCTGTCGGTAGGCGGTAAGATTTACCCGTTTCTTTGCTTAGCCACTTTACATACGCTTGCGTATCATCCCAACTGACGCAAGCCACCGGGTGGTCTTCGCCTTGCTCAAAACCTAATTTAAGCCATGAATTGCCTTTGACTTCTTTCCAGCCATCAGCCCACGACCAGCATGAGCCTTTCTCTTCCGCTGTCGTTTTGTAACCCGTAGCCTCTACAAAAGCACGAAATTGCGCTACTGTCACTTCCGTTTTTGCCAGTTTATACGGTTTGGTTAGCGTGACTTTATGCGCGGGCTTTTCGTCGCTATCGCAGCCTCCTTCCACGTCATCACGTCCTTCCTTGCAACCCATTGTGAAGCTGACGGGTTTACTACCTTCGGGAATGATGTCGATCATTTCTGGCTCAAACGGCAGCTTTTTTGGCTCAGGTTGCTTGGGAGGTATGGCGGGTGGTGCAACGGCTGGTGCGGTGGCAGGTGGCGTAACAACCGGTGCAGGCATAACCTTGGGTTCGGCAACAGGCGCAACGGGTTGCGTAATCGCCGCCGCATCTTCCTCAGTAAAATAGCC
>JBEUIR010000789.1:0-1113 GCA_040415395.1 Candidatus Thiothrix namsaraevi | reverse complement strand
CGACTCCTTCCGCCCGCAGTACGTCTACTCGGAAGAAGTGGACACTGGCGCAATACATGAATCCGTCGGCGACATGATGTCGATGTTCACCGCCCTCAGCCATAAACCGGTGGTAGAACATTTATACCGCGAGTCCGGCGGCGACATGATGAACCCGAACTTAGCCAGCGGGTTGGCAGAAGAGTTCGGTATCGGCTTGTGGGGCGTCAGCTTCCCATTCCTACGTTCCGCCCTGAGTGGTCCGAACTATGACCAAGCCTCTTCTCAGGTTCATGCCCGTTCCACGGTCTGGACAGCCGCCATTTACGAGATTCTCGCCACTATGGTCGCTGAATCGCTCACCCTAGCCGTCAAAGCAACGCTGGAAAACGCTCCCAGCAGTGGCAAGCCACAAGCACAAATGAACCCAATCCAGCAGATGATGATCCAACAACACAACCCGGTGTTTGAGGATTACTATGCTGACCAAGAAAATCACGACAACTTCGATGTGTTCTTTGATGCTATCGTTTCCGCCAGTACCCGCGTTAAAGGCATGATGTTGCGGGCGCTACAAGACATTCCTCCTACTGGTGTGACGATGCTAACCTTGGCACGGGTTTTCTATAACGCAGATGCGCGGCTCTTCCCCGACGACCCTAACCCGCGTGAACTGGCTAAAGCGGTATTCCAACGCCGCATGTTGTGGATCGACGAAATCGACCTGAGCGCCCCCGGCGTCGGCGCTAACTTTGAAGAAGCTTTTTACAGTGGCAGTAATACCGCGATGCTCAAGGCGGTCTATGAAAATGCCGAGGCGCTACGCATTCCCATGGGTGAAGGCGCACGTATTCTCAACGCACGCATCAGCACCGTCACCCGCACCATTGATGCAGGCAGCGAACAACGTGGCAGTAACACCAAAACCGTCACCGAACGTTACCTGTATTTCACCTACGAAATGGTGGTTGACATCTGCCCTGAATTTGGCTGGTTCATGAACATCGCCAAGGGTGGCACCTTGGTTATTGATGAAAACTGGAACGACCTGCAACTCACCACCGACCCCGACACCTACCTCTACCCTGAAGGCGGTGAAAATGGCGAGGGTGGCGAACCCGTAGGCGCTCGCAT
>JBEUIR010000788.1:0-1115 GCA_040415395.1 Candidatus Thiothrix namsaraevi | reverse complement strand
TTAAAATATGTCAAAACTCGAAGCCGTCATGCCCCTTTCCCTCAAACGTGCCATCAAGAAATTAGGGCGTGACATCAATACTGCCCGACGGCGGCGGCAATTGACCGTGGAGATGATGACCCAACGTGCCAGCATTTCCAAACCGACCTATTTGCGGGTGGAAAAAGGCGATCCCAGCGTTGCTTTTGGCACTTACTGCATGGTGCTGTTCGCGCTGGGCGAAGCCGACCGCATCCAGGATTTACTGGATATTTCACGCGATGAAACCGGATTGTTGCTGGATGAGGCTCGCTTGCCCAAACGGGTAAGACACAAATCAACCGCACCGGAGGCATTATGAATCGCCGCATCCGTGTTTGTCTTGGGGAAACCACGATTCCGGTTGGCACATTGCTGTATGAAACCAGTGGCAACCGCGAAAGCTGCGCTTTTACCTACCATGACACATGGCTGGCATCGTCTGAACGTTTCAGCTTGTCGCCGGATTTGCCCTTGCAAGCAGGGATGCAATTTCACGCTAAAACCCGCGATGCGTCGGTGTTTTTTGATTGTTTCGCCGACACTGAGCCGGATGGCTGGGGCAAACGGGTGATCCTACGTGACCATGCCAAACGCCGCCAACAAAGTGGGGCAGCACACCAACCGTTGAGTGCACTCGATTACCTGCTGGCAGTCGATGACATCAGCCGCATCGGGGCGTTACGTTTGCTGGGTGAAAACGGTGTTCCGCAGCGTGATTCAGCCGTCCATGAACGCGGCATTCCACCGTTGTTAGACCTCGGCAATATTTTCCGTGCCAGCCAAGCTGTGGAGCGTGAAAATGAAACTGCCGCTGACCTAGCCTATCTGCAAGGCAAAGGAACGTCGCTTGGCGGAATGCGACCAAAATGCAGTGTTATCGACCATGACGGCGCATTGTGTTTAGGCAAGTTTCCCAGCATTGCAGATGAACGTGCCGTCACCAAAGGTGAAATCCTTGCCCTGCGCTTAGCTACCGTGTGCGGGATAAATGCCGCCCAAGGTCGGGTTGAATACGTGGACGATACCCCGATTGCATTGATCCGTCGTTTTGACCGTGAGGCAGGGCGGCGCATCCCTTATGTTTCTGCCCGTAC
>JBEUIR010000787.1:0-1115 GCA_040415395.1 Candidatus Thiothrix namsaraevi | reverse complement strand
CGATGCTGCTGCACAGGCGGCGGAACAACTTAAGGCACTATTAGCCACGAAGGAGTAAATCATGCGCCACTTTCACCATATTCTGTACGCCAGCACGCATTTGGATGACGCTACCTTGGATGGATTAATCCAAGCCCTGAACATTGCCCGTGAGAATCAGGCCACTCTGAAATTCCTGTTGTTATACCCGGAATTGCCGTCGAATCAGTGGGAGTACCGTGATACGTACCACGAGTTTTTTCATACACAAGTACACGAATTGCTCCAAACGGCGCGTGCTGCACTGAGTGCTGCCGCAGCGGAAATTCCGGCTGTGCGGGTGGAATTGGAAGCCATTAGTGATCCGCCTGCGATTAGCATGATTCGCCATGTGTTGCGTGATGGGCATGATTTATTGATCAAGGAAGCCGAAGTTAAAAGCAATCACAAGGGCTTTAAGGCATTGGACATGACCTTGCTGCGCAAATGCCCCTGCCCGGTGTGGCTGGCACGCCCGATCAGTGCTTCCCGTGTGGATATGCGGGTGGCAGTCGCGATTAACCCGGAAAGCCGCGATGACCAAGAGCAAGCCCTAAGCTTACGTTTGTTGGAACTTGCCAGCTCCTTGGCGGCGACGACCAGTGGTGAATTGGCGGTTGTGTCGTGCTGGGATTATCCGTTTGAAGATTTCTTGCGCCACAATGGGCGAGCAGGAGTGGCGGAGGCAACCATCTTGCAAACAGTGCTGGATGCGGAAAGCGAACATTTCGCAGCCCTTCAGCATTTGCTCCAACAGGCTGGATTAACACCAGAGCGCTACCGCGTTTATCACTTGCGCGGGCAAGCCGATGACTTGATTCCCGATTTTGTTGAGGCGCATCAGGTGGATGTGTTGGTAATGGGTAGCCTAGCGCGTACCGGCATTAAAGGCTTCCTGATTGGCAACACCGCTGAAAACATTGCCGAGGAATTGAGTGTCAGCTTGGTGGCACTCAAACCCCACGGCTTTGTTTCGCCGATTGAGCCTTATTAAGGCAATACCACGCTGACTTGCCGAGGCCAGGCATTGATCACCGCATTGATCAGGGTTGCCAGCGGAATCGCGAAAAACACGCCCCAAATGCCCCAAATCGAGC
>JBEUIR010000786.1:0-1117 GCA_040415395.1 Candidatus Thiothrix namsaraevi | reverse complement strand
GGCTTTCTTCCCTGTTCAGGTGTCGAGTGGTTTCTATTTCAATTCCACTGATGACCGTCAAGTGGCCTACGGCGTTTCCATCCCAGCAGGCAGCAGTGTGGATGCCATTAGTCTTCTTGGTATGGCTCCATCTGTTGAGCCTACATTAGCAGGTCATGTGCGTCTGATTTGTAACTAACAACGGCTAGATAAGTGCGGAGAGGATGCACGTGCGTCTGATCGCTGATTAAGAGCGGGTAGGAAACCAGTGGAGCGGCATATCGCGCTTCACCCACTCGTAATGTGTGGCGGCCTTAGTGCCGCCACAACTGTTTGAGCCACAGCCGCCACTGCCACAGGTACCCGCTGCGTGTTCGCGGATTTTGCCTTTGCGTTGCCAATAGTGCAGTGCAAAACGCGCCGTATCCGCTGCGATGTCGAAATGGGTAGCAACTTCCGTCAAGCTGGCACTACCGCGCTGTTGCAGGTAATTGCGAATTTCCCCTAATAGCATCTGGTTTGTTTCCCACTCGATAAAATGCATAAACTGCCGCTGCAAACGTGCCAAGCACCGCTGTTACCCACAGCAATGATTGCGCGGGATGTTGGCTGAAGGTTGCCGTCTGGTAAAACACCGTTGCCGCTCCGTAGCCCAAGCCGGTGCTCCAAGTGACACCCAGCAATGCCCAACGCGCCCCAACTTCGCGGTACATCGCGCCCGTCGCTGCCACGCACGGAAAATACATGAGGATGAACAGCAAATAAGCGAATGCGCCGATTTTGCCATCAAAGTGCTGATTCATCGCAATAAACGTGGCACTGCTGACTTCGGGTTCAGCATCAATCGCCCCAAAGCCCAAGGGGTCGCCTATATTCGCCAGCGCATCGACTAGGTTGGCGGGAATGGTTGCGAAAGCATCCTGCAAACCCGCGCTGACACTGAACGCTGGCGCTGTTTCGGGCGCAAGTTCCGCGCCAGTATTCATCTGGCTGTACAAAGCATCCAATGTCCCCACGACCACCTCTTTTGCCAGCAAGCCGCTGATAATGCCAACAGTGGCAGGCCAGTTATCTTGCTGAATCCCCATTGGCGCAAATACCGGTGTTATGGTTTTAGCCGCAGCACTTAATACGGAAT
>JBEUIR010000785.1:0-1117 GCA_040415395.1 Candidatus Thiothrix namsaraevi | reverse complement strand
TGTGCCGCGCCCCCCAGCGTTGGTACATTTCAGGAATGCCGCTTGCAAGTGGACAGCCCGCAAGCCCTGCCCGCCGACCTCATCATTGCCGTGGATGGCGGAATGCCTGCCCACCGACACGGCTTACCCACTGCTCCGCAAGCGATACCAACGGGAAAACCCGGTGAGTTCCGCATCGACGGTTTGAAATACAGTATGCCCGGGGAATGGGTGTTGGGTTTCTGGCTGCATTCGGATACCACACCCGCCGCACAAGACAAAATCGTCTTTTGGTTCACCCTATGAAGTACCTCGCCTACTTGCTGCTGTTGGTAGCCTTGCTAGGCATGAGCGGCACACACAGCACTAACCAACAATGGACGGCAGCAGAACTCGCCACACTGCACTCCCTATCGCGGGCAAACTTACCCCCGGCAACTGACCCCAGCAACCGCTTTGCGCAAAACCCACACGCCTTAACCCTTGGGCGAGAATTATTCTTCGACCGACGTTTGAGTCGCAACGGCAGTGTCTCCTGCGCCACCTGCCACCAACCAGACAAAGCCTTCAGCGATGGTAAAACTGTCGCTGTCGCCTTAGCCACTGGCACACGCAACACGCCCTCTCTGCTCGGCGTTGCCCATCAAGACTGGTTTTTCTGGGACGGACGCAAAGACAGCCTGTGGTCGCAAGCCTTAGAACCGTTGGAAAATCCTGCCGAACATGGCTTAACCCGCGCCGAATTAGTGCATTTATTGCTCACAGACACCCACTACCAGCAACAATACCAAACCCTACTGGGAAACATTCCAACACTGGATACGCTACAACAGCGACCAACCGCCGCCTCACCCCAAGGCAATTTGGCGCAATTACAAGCGTGGAAACAGCTTCCACAAGCCCAGCGGGAACAGATTGATGCAGTATTTGCTGCCACGGGCAAATTCCTTGCCGCCTATGTCAGCAGCCTAAGCCTTGCCCCGAATAAGCTCGACACACTCGCCCAGCAACCCTCCGCGCTTACCCCAAGTGAAAGTGCGGGAGCGAAACTGTTTGTCGGCAAAGCGCAATGCATCCTCTGCCATTCCGGTGTCTTGCTCAGCAATCAAACCTTCCAAAATATCGGCACGGGTATTCC
>JBEUIR010000784.1:0-1117 GCA_040415395.1 Candidatus Thiothrix namsaraevi | reverse complement strand
TATTTACTGGAAGGTGAAGCCACTAAAGGACGTGAGTTGGTAGATAAAGCGTTTGCTCTAAACTCGACAAATCCTCTCGCTCCGCTTTTACTCTGGTTCTACCGCCTCGCCCATTTCCCGCAGGACTACCCACAAGCCCAAACTGAAATAATGGCATTGCTGGAAACCGGTGCACGCTCAGAAGGCTGGGACTTTTCCGGCAACATTGCGCAAGCGGAGAAAGACGGGCATCCAAATATCGTGTTGTTACGGACGCTGGCAGACACCATGATCCAACAGACAAGCGAACCGCAAGCCTCTATACTTTGACAAAATAGCCAAGCAGGAAGAACACCATGCACGCAGTCAAATACGAATACATCAACTTTGATGACTATCTCGCCGGTGAACGCGATGTGGATGTGCGCAGCGAATATGTGGATGGGCAAATCTACGCCATGAGCGGCGCAAGCGAGTTACACAATACCGTCAGTGCTGAATTGTTTGGTGCGATCTTGGGCAAAACCCCATTAGAATGCCGCGCATGGCAATCGGATATGAAAGTGGTGATTCGCCATAGCAGCAAAAACTTTGCCTACTACCCCGATATTATGGTGGCGTGCGGAGAAAATACCGACGATGCCTACACACGCTCCAACCCCATCCTAATCGTCGAAGTGCTCTCCCCCAGCACCAAACGCACGGATTTAGGCGAAAAATTCGAGAATTACACGCAAATTCCAACCTTGCGCGAATACGTGATCGTGTCGCAAGACACCCCCCACCTGCAAATTTTCCGGCGGCGTTGCAACTGGAAAGTGGAATACTACTACGCGGGCGACACCTTCACTTTAGAATCCGTCGGGCTGGAAATGACCGTAGACACCATCTATCGACGAGTCCGCAAAGAAGTGGGGTTGGACTAAAAACACGGGCATAAAAAAAGGGACAACTAGCGTCCCTTCTCTCAAAAACCACCTCTCTTAGCCCCTCGCCCCTTGAGGGAGAGGGGTTGGGGTGAGGGGTTCTTAGTTCCCCGCTGCCGCCGCAGCCGCTTGCGCCGCTACTTCCTCAGCAAAGTTATCCTGCTTCTTCTCGATGCCTTCGCCAACTTCCAAACGCACGAACTCAGCAATGG
>JBEUIR010000783.1:0-1119 GCA_040415395.1 Candidatus Thiothrix namsaraevi | reverse complement strand
AGCCCTGATTCCGCCACTTTCTGTTTCCAAGCATCCAATTGTTGGTTGGCTTCGGCTTTGGTTTGGTATTTCATGAAGGTTGCCGTCAGTTCATGACGTAACAGCCATGCTTGTTTCAGTTCCGGCGCATAGCCCAAGAAATGGCTGACTTGTGCTTGTTGTTCTACGTCCAGCGACCAGAAATGGTGACGAAACGGCCATAACATCCCCTGACAGTACTGTTGGTAGATGTCCTCTGGAAGGTTTTTCTTGAGTGTTGTCAGCGTTTCTTTGCGCAAATTGTCCACCGCCTTGTTGTAGTATTGTGCCACATGGAAACGGTCAACCACGATGTGCGCATGGGGCAACGTTTCCTTGACGGCGTTGCTGTAACCTTCATGCATATCGCAGCAAACGCGCTTTACCGTGGCTTTCAGGTGTGCGGGAATGCTGTTGAGAAACGTCACCACTGTTTCTTTTAGACGATTGGGTAGGATTGCCAGTACACAAACTTGGTCGTTCTTATCCAAGGTGGTGATGATCGCGACAAAATCCTTGTGACCTTTTTTCAGGGCTATCTCGTCAATACCCAAGGTGCGTAATTGGGTGTAATCCGCCCAGTCCACCTTGGCACGGATGCAACGATTAACCGCCCCTTCCACCGCATCATGCCCGACATGGCAACGGCGGCTAACATCGCTTACCGTGGAATTACCCAACATGCTCACCAACCAAGCATCAAACGCTTTGGTGTGCGGGCTACGTGGTTCGTGCCAGCTTAGTCGTTGAGTTGTGGTCGGGTGATCATCACAGTGAGGGCAACGGTAACGTTTGGGGCGGATTTCAATCCATACATCACGCCCAAATACCGGCAGGTGACGCAGTAGGATAGGTTGATCATAACCATGAAACTCCGTGATCTCCCGCCCACAACGGCGGCAAGTCGTCGCGTTCAGGCTGCTTTCCACCTCTAGGATGAATTCACCCTTTTCACCAGAACGGTTTGATAGTATGTGAACATCGGGAATGTCGAGCGGAATTTGGAAGGTTGCGGTCATTGTTAGCTTCTACCTGCCGATGGTTGAGATAGCCTCAATACTATATGTTGTGGCTCACCACGGGAATTACCGAAGAGCCCGA
>JBEUIR010000782.1:0-1121 GCA_040415395.1 Candidatus Thiothrix namsaraevi | reverse complement strand
ATACTAATTAGCATAGATGATTTAGTATAGAAAACTAGTCATGACATAATAAGTGCCAAAACAGCCGTAATACTAAACCGACAAAACTCCCCCTCCCCCGACTCCACCGCCAACGCAAACCCATTCCCCACACACTCCCGCCACACAAACTGCAACCCCAACCCATGCCCCTCAATCTTGCCGCTCACCACCACCTGCCGCCGAATATCCTCCACCTGCTGCGCCGACATCCCCACCCCATTGTCATACACCGCCAGCACCAACCGTTCCCCCTCCACTGCCGCACTCACTCGAATCACCCCACCCGGCTGCCCGTCAAACTTAGCCAGTACCGCCTCATACGCATTCTTCGCTAAATTGTGCAAAATCAAATAGGTAGACCCGGTGCGCTCCTCAAACCAGTAATCCGCAGCATTCGCTGGAAAGTCAAACTCCAGCCGCGCCTGACAATGCGTCACCCCATTGCACAGCAACAAACGCAAATCATCCTGCAATTCCGCCAACGAAATACGGCGTTTAGCGACACTTTCGCTGCCCAAATCGTCCAGAATCAGCCGTGACACCCGCTCCATATAACTGAGCGCCTTTTCCAGCCGCACCACGTCTTTGGCGGTATCCTCCCCCACTTGCCGCTCACCGATCCGCTCCGCACTCAACCGCGCCACGCCGATCAGCGTATTCATCTCATGGTTAATCGCACGGGTCGAATGCCCAATCGCCGCTTCGCGCTGCAAACCTTCCGCCTCGCGCTCCACCCGTTCCCGCTGCAAACGTTCGGCGAATACCGCCGCCATTTCCGCCGCCACATAACGTTCCAGCTTCCACAAAATGAAAGCCAGCCCCAGATAACACGCAATCAGATAAACCTCAGTACGCAAATCTGTCGGATACAACCACAACACCAGCACACAAAAACTGCTGAAAGCCGCCCCCACCGTGATCAACTTGTTGCGCGGCTGATGCACCTCGGTCAACGCCCCAAAGGTCAGCAGTAACCACGCAATCACCGCAGCCGCCTCGTGCGCATTCAAGCTCCAGGCGATATACACATCAAACGGGAAATTCACGCACCAGCGCAGCGTATCAAAGGCATCGGAACGCGCCGCAATCGCCCCCCACGG
>JBEUIR010000781.1:0-1121 GCA_040415395.1 Candidatus Thiothrix namsaraevi | reverse complement strand
TTTTTTAATGCCGACCGTGAAGTGGCCTTTCTGCATCAGATGTTGCAACAAGCGATTGAAATCGAAATGCCTCAGGAAATGGCTTGGCTAGATGGCTATGATCAAGCCACCACTGCGCTGGAGCAGCGTTTTGATTTGCCGAAGAAAGACATAGCAGCATTGGTGCGGATGGCTTGGGGCAATGGCGGACATCTCTCGAAACATCGGCGCAAGCAGTATGCACATTTGCCCGATAGTGTGCTGGATGAAGTGGAGACAGTGGTTCGACAAGCTTTCCAGTTTGGAAATGACTAAGCCGAAACGCTATTGGCAGCCTGCCCCTGCCCTGCTAACCTCACAGCATCGTGGATAACAGGATAGCAATGATGAGTGCATTACCTAAAGTTACTTACATTTCCCCGGAAGAATACTTGTTAGGGGAAAATGACCGCTCTGATGGCATACGGTATGAATACGTCAACGGGCAGACTTATGCGATGGCTGGGGCAAGCAGGAATCATAACCGTGTTGCTGGAAGTTTCTTTGCACGTTTGTTTAATCACCTGGATGGCGGGCGCTGTGAAGTATTTCAGACTGATATGAAAGTTGGCATCCGCTCGCTACGAGAAGATCACTTTTACTACCCAGATGTGCAAGTGACCTGTGAGGATGAAACGGATAAATATTACAACAGTTCGCCTTGTTTGATTGTTGAAGTCTTGTCTGAGAGCACGGCACGGACAGATCGCACCGAGAAATTGACTGCGTATACATTACTGCCTTCTCTGCAAGAATATGTGTTGTGTTCGCAAGACTTTCCAGCCATTGAAATGTACCGCAAACGCACAGAGTGGCAGGTGGAGCGTTATGTGGGTGGGCAAAACCTCATGCTCGAATCGGTTGGGCTGGAGATGGCAGTGAATGATTTGTATGGTTTTTTGCTGAGTGAGAAGCAGACTTAAAGCACTTGTCTTGAACTGGGATTCTCAGGATTTAAGGATTAGCAGGATACAAAATCCTGTTCCCCGTGAATTTTATTCCCCACAATTGACTAGAATGTGACCACCATCACAGGCATAATCGCCGTATTGCATTAAGCTACGGTACATATCACACGAACACTTACTGATGCCGACCATGAC
>JBEUIR010000780.1:0-1123 GCA_040415395.1 Candidatus Thiothrix namsaraevi | reverse complement strand
GTCACCACGCTACAACGTGCTGATATTGATAAGATGCTTGAGCTGATGGCGCAACTCAAACACTATCAAAACACCCTGCACACCTTGCAAATTCGTACCAAAAAGTATCAAAAACAAGTTCGCCAATTGGATAAAGAGGTGAAAGCGTTCGCCGTTCGCGCCTGACGGATAATATTTGGCTGAGTACAGCAGGGTAATGATATAACATTTTGTGCGCAGATATTGACACAAATCCACAACTTACTTAACCTGAATTGACTACTTGCCAGTTGAGATTGCGTTATGGCTACACTGAATGTTTCTTTACCAGACAACCTGAAAACCTATGTTGCCCAGCGGGTACACAACGGCGAATACAGTAACGCCAGCGACTACATCCGCACCTTGATCCGCAAAGACAGGGAACAGCCTCTCATTCCCGATATTCCTTCACAACTACTGGAAGAAGCGGCCCGGATTCAAATCCTGCCACTAGATACCGATAGCAAACGTCGCCTGCTGGCAATGTATGTCATGCTGGAAAAGAAACGCCAAACTGTCGCCCCATCGGTTGAGAGTGTCATCCAAGGCTTGAAGGAAATGGGCGAAGAAGCACAGCGTAACGGTCTGACTCCAGAAATACTGGATGACATTCTGAATGGTTGAGGGGAAACATCTGGTCATCGACACCAGCACACTCGTCAGTGCGTTCTTCTTCCCCAATTCTGTTCCTGCCCAAGCACTCAACAAAGGCTTGCAGGAATACACTTTGTGGGTGTCAGCAGAAACCCAACAGGAATTGCTCGAAGTTGCGCAACGTGACAAGTTTAACCGCTATGTACCCTTGGCAATGCGCATGGAGCGGGTAACAGATTTTCTGACGAAGACCCGTTTGTGTGCCGATGTGCCATTCATCGAAACGGGTTGCCGTGATTCAAAAGACATCAAGTTTCTGACACTTGCCGTTGCAGTTGGTGCTGATATTCTGGTTTCCAGCGACAGTGACCTGCTGGATTTGAATCCGTTTCAGGGTGTGCAAGTGATGAAGCCTGCCGAGTTTTGTGGGCATTAATTCGCTGAATTTCCAGCCCGCTTGTGCCAGAATGTAATCCCTTCCAATCACAAATCCGGCGGATATGGCAGA
>JBEUIR010000779.1:0-1123 GCA_040415395.1 Candidatus Thiothrix namsaraevi | reverse complement strand
GCTGTTCCGCCTGCGTGACCTTGGCAATACCGTGATCGTGGTTGAGCATGACGAAGACGCGATCCGTTCCGCAGACCATGTGCTGGATATTGGCCCCGGCGCGGGCGTGCATGGCGGTTACATTATTGCGCAAGGCACACCGGAGGAAGTGTTTGCCACGCCGGATTCGGTGACGGGGCAATTCATGTCCGGGCGGCGCAAAATCACCATGCCCGCGCAACGCACCCCGTTCAACCCCGAACGTACCATCAAACTGATCGGCGCGACCGGCAATAACCTCAATGACGTGACGCTGGAAATTCCGTTGGGGCTGCTGACCTGCATTACGGGTGTGTCGGGGTCGGGCAAATCGACGCTGATCAACCGCACCCTGTACCCGTTTCTGGCGCGGCATCTGCACGACAGCAGCGTGGAAGTTGCCCCGGTGCGCGAAGTGTTGGGCGTGGAGCAAATCGACAAAATCATCGACATCGACCAAAGCCCGATTGGGCGTACCCCGCGTTCCAACCCCGCGACCTACACGGGCGTGTTTACCGCGATCCGCGAACTGTTTGCGGCGACGCAAGAAGCACGTTCACGCGGTTATTTGCCCGGAAGGTTTTCGTTCAACGTCAAGGGCGGACGCTGCGAAGCCTGTTCTGGCGACGGTTTGATCAAGGTCGAAATGCACTTTTTGCCGGACGTGTACGTGACCTGCGAAGTGTGTGACGGCAAGCGTTACAACCGCGAAACCCTCGACATCCGCTACAAGGGCAAGAACATCAGCGAAGTGCTGGCGATGACGGTGGAAGATGCCTGCGAATTCTTCGCCGCCGTGCCGTCGATCCACACCAAGCTGCAAACGCTAATGGACGTGGGGCTGTCATATATCACGCTGGGGCAAAACGCCACCACGCTTTCCGGCGGCGAAGCGCAGCGCGTCAAGCTGGCGAAAGAGCTGTCCAAACGCGGCACGGGCAAGACGATTTATATTCTGGATGAGCCGACCACGGGGCTGCATTTCCACGACGTTGACCAGTTGCTGCAAGTGCTGCACCGCTTGCGCGATGGCGGCAATACCGTGGTGGTGATTGAGCATAATCTGGATGTGATCAAGACGGCGGACTGGGTGGTGGATTTGGGG
>JBEUIR010000778.1:0-1125 GCA_040415395.1 Candidatus Thiothrix namsaraevi | reverse complement strand
CATCGGCATCAAAGAATTACAAACCAACCCCGGCAAGCTTAGCCATGCCTTGTTGCATAATGAATACCTACTCATTACCCGTCGCGGCGAACCGCTGGGGGTTGCCCTGCCATTTGGCTTGCCCTTGCTGGAAAATGGCATGAAAAACTGGGTGGCACTCAAGGCGTTTCAAGCAGGTGACATTAGCCTTGGGCAACTCGGTAAGGTTCTGGGAAAAAACAAGCACGATACACTGGCGTTACTCGGTGAGTTGAACATTCCCTTTGCCGATTACGATTTGCAGGAGGATTTGCAAACGCTGGAGGCTCTGTTTAACGCATGAAAACCGTGATTGTCAGTGATACCACCAGCTTGATTGTGCTGGAAAAACTTCAGGCGATGGATTTGTTATGCAAGCTGTTTGATCGCGTGCTAATACCTGCGGTGGTCGTGGCTGAAATACAGGTGGGTTCACCGCACATTAAACAAACCTTACAAACCTTGCCCTGTCTAGAAACGGTTGAAGTATTACCCTCAAAACGGCTGGCTTCGCTGTTGCTGCTGCTGGATGCCGGTGAAGCTAATGCCATTGAATTGGCTGCTTGCCGTCAGTTGCCTCTCATTATTGACGAACGTAAAGGGCGGCAGGTTGCACAGCAATTGGGCTTGAGGGTCACGGGGTTTGCGGGCTTGCTGATTCAAGCGACGCGCAGCCAAATTATGACCGCCAGTGCCGCCCTTGAGCTGTTGGAATGGGCGGTGGCTAATGGTTTGCGCTTGTCATCTGCGTTGCAGCAACAGGTGCGGGATGAGTTGAGTAAGCAAAATACTGGCTGACATGTGCTATCATAATGCAAGCAGATAGAGGAAAAGCGTATGCCACAATTACTGATCCGTAACCTTGAAGAAGAAACCGTGACCCGCCTGAAACGCAGGGCATTGGTCAATCACCGCTCATTGCAGGCGGAGGTACAGTTGATTCTGGAAAATGCAGCTAAAGTACAACCCGGCAACTTCTGGGCAAATGCCAACAGGATTCGCGCCCGCTTACAAACCAGTAAACAGACCTTTTCGGACAGCGCGGAACTGGTGCGGGAAGACCGCGACGCATGAATCTGATTATTGATGCGAGTATTGCCATTAAGT
>JBEUIR010000777.1:0-1125 GCA_040415395.1 Candidatus Thiothrix namsaraevi | reverse complement strand
GCACTTAGGCACAGCCTTCCAATTAGTCGATGACGTGTTGGATTACACCGCTGATGCCGAGGAAATGGGCAAAAACGTCGGTGATGACTTAGCCGAAGGTAAGCCCACACTGCCGCTGATTATTGCGATACAGCGCAGCGATGCAGCGACGGCTGCCATTCTCCGCAGTGCTATCGAGCAAGGCGGGCTGGATCAGATTGATGCCATTATGCGAGCCATTACCGACACCAAGGCGATTGATTACACGTTGGAACGTGCCAAAGATGAAACCGAAAGTGCGATTGCCAGCTTGCAATGCCTGCCGGATAGCGATTATCGGCAAGCATTGGAATCACTAGCGTGGTTTGCTATTAACCGTAGCCATTGATGAAACACGCCACGCCATTGTCTTGGTTGGCGGGCTTACTGCTGTTTTTTCTCAGCCATGTAGTGGCGGCTGATACCTCAACATTAATCCTCACGGATAGCCAGGAGACGGTTTCCGCCGCGCCCTTTATGGCAGTTTTGGAAGACCCGTCACGGCAACTAACCCTGCAACAGGTTGCATCGGCGGCGTTTGACGAAAAGTTTACGGCAAACACCAGCCAAAACGCCCCCAGCTTTGGTAGAACCCGCTCGGCGTATTGGGTACGTTTTACGTTAATCAACCAATCCAGCCTAAAATGGTACGCCTTATCTGACGCACTACTGGAGGATGAATACGACTTCTACCTGCTATCCGAGGGGCAGGAAGTAACCGCACAGTACGCCACCCCCGTGACCGACTACCGCCGCCCCGCTTGGTCGCTGGCACTTCCCCACGCTATGCCCTTGCAAATCTACGTGCGGGCAACCAATGGCGATTCCGCGTTTCGCTTGCCGGTGGAATTGGTCACAGCGGATGCGATGCTGGAACGCAGCAAACAAAGCTACCGCCTCTACACCGCTATTTACGGTGCAATGTTGGTGTTGGCGGCTTACAACCTGTTTTTATTCTTCGCGTTGTGGGAGTCAAGCTACCTATCACTGGTGGTGCATATTCTCGCCATGATGATGGTTGCGCACCTCTCCAATCCGGTATTTGAGGGAATTGGATTCCTCCACGATACTGGCTCGCACTTTTTCACGACACCGCTGTACATCGCA
>JBEUIR010000776.1:0-1128 GCA_040415395.1 Candidatus Thiothrix namsaraevi | reverse complement strand
ATACCAGTGGTAAATGAGAATTCGGTAAAGTTACACTATCCACAAATACTCTAACGCTCAAGGATGCTACCGATGTTGGATTACACGCTTTCTGTTGCAGAATTGGCAACACTTCGCCAAGCCCACCGCAAAGAAAAGGGAAAACGTATGGCAGACCGCCTCAAAGCGGTTTACTTGCTGGGCAGTGGTTGGACAGCCCGAACGGTATCGGAAGCCCTGTTAGTGGATGAAGATACGATCCGTAACTGGTTTCATCTTTATCAAACGGGTGGACAAAAGCAACTCCTGCACTGGCAAGTGGGAGGCAGCAAGTCGTACCTGAGTGTAGGTCAGCAAGTGACCCTCAAACAGCATGTGACGGAAACGCTGCATAGCACTTGCAAAGCGGTCGGGCAGTACATCCAGCAACAGTTTCAAGTGACTCATGCGCCGCGCAGCGTATCCGCCTTGCTAGGACGGATGGGGTTTTCCCACAAGAAACCCAAAGTCGTGCCGGGTAAAGCGGATGCCGCCGCGCAAACGCAATTCATCGCGCATTGGGAAACGCTGAAAGCCAACCTTGGTGAGCAGGATGACGTGTATTTTATGGATGCGATGCACCCCCAGCACAACACCCAAGCAGGCTACGGCTGGATACTCAAAGGTCAAGATTTTAACCTGCGCTCCAACACCGGACGGCAACGCCTCAATATCAATGGTGTGTTTTCTTTCAAGACGTTACGTCCTCTCATTCGTACCGAAGAAACGATTAATGCTCAAGCCGCCATCCGCTTATTGGAAGACCTCGAAGCTGCCCAACCAGAGGGTAAAATCCACATCATTGCGGATAATGCGCGATACTACCGCTCAAAATTGGTGCAGGCCTATCTGGCAATAGAAGGATGCCGCATTCAGATACATTTTTTGCCACCTTACTCGCCTAACCTCAATCTAATCGAACGCTTGTGGGGGTTTTTCAAACGTAAGGTTATCTATGGCACTTACTACGAGACCTTCGTGAAGTTTAAAAATGCAACGTTGGATTTCTTTCGGGATATTGGCAAGTATCATCAAGAGTTAAGCACGTTGATGGCTGATAATTTTAGGGTCGTGAAAATATGAAAACCGAATTCTCAATTGCCGATGGTA
>JBEUIR010000775.1:0-1129 GCA_040415395.1 Candidatus Thiothrix namsaraevi | reverse complement strand
AATAACGCCCTTTGTAGAGTTGCGCTTTCTCCAATCCTAGCCATTGCCCGTATATGCCCCGGCGTACTCCACCACCCAAGGCGAACCAGCATCCTGCATTGCCGTGGTCAGTGCCTTGGCTGCCGTTTTCTTCGGCGGTGCGTCCGAATTCGGTCATGGTTAGAATCATCACATTCTGCATGGCCGTGCCTAAATCGGCATACAAGGCGGCAATGCCATCCGCGAAACTCTTCAGTAGATCGGCTTGATCACCCACTTGATTACCTTGGGTTTGGTGCGTATCCCAACCGCCGATATTCACAGTTGCCAGTTCTAACCCGACACCCGCTTTGATTAATTGTGCTGCTTGGCGCAATTGTGTGCCATAGCTATTGTTAGGATAAACCGCACCATTCGCAGGCTGATAGCCTTTCACATCAAGCTGTCGTACCAGCCCAAGGTCGGTAAACAAAGTACGCCCCGCATTTTGGATAAGCCCGCCATTATTGCCGCCCAGATGCGGATTTTGCGCGTAAATTTTTTGCAAGCGAGCGGTCATACGTGGTTCAGCACTGGGGGTCATATCCAAACCGAATGCGGCGAGATCGTTGAATGACGAGACTGGCACACTGCCACGCAAGGCTTGCGCAATCTCTGTGCCGAAACTCACGCCGCGCATTCCGCTGCTATTGCTGGAAGCTACTAAATGGCGGTTTAACCAGCCGTTGCTAGTTTTGCTGATCACACCACTTTCGATGAACTTTTGACTATCAAAATGCGAGAGGCTGGCATTGGGGTACTGCACGGCGGGAAAGATCGCCACATTACCTTGCTGATACAGCTTGTGTAATGCACTCATCGCGGGGTGTAAGCCAAAAAAGCCGTTTAAATCCAATGCACCACCGTTTTGCCCAGGGCGTGGAATCGCAATGGTCGGGCGCAAGCGGTAATACGCTGCCTCCCCGTAAGGCACGGCGACATTCAAGCCGTCACAACCGCCGCGTTGGAAAATCACGATCAGGCTTTTCGGTGCTGCCGCTGCGTGAGCGCTGGCAATGCCCGGCATTCCACTGGCGAACCATGCGCTTCCCGCGACGGTGGATGACAGCATGTACTTTAAAAAATCACGACGTTGCATAGTGTTTCCCCG
>JBEUIR010000774.1:0-1129 GCA_040415395.1 Candidatus Thiothrix namsaraevi | reverse complement strand
TAACGCTCAGTTTCAGCCCGGAATGGACGGATCATCTGTGAATGGCAGTTGTAGCAACCTTCACGGATATACACATCACGTCCTTCAAGCTGTAACGCAGAGTACGGTTTTAACCCCGCCACTGGCTCGGTGGTATCTTTCAGGAAGAACAATGGCACGATTTGCGCCAAGCCCCCAAAGCTCACCACGATCAAAATCAAAATAGCCATTAAACCGACGTTTTTCTCAACGACTGCATGGCCTGTATTGCTACTCATGGCTAACCTCCTTAATGTGCTGCGGCGGGAATCGCGTCAGTAGCAGGTTTGCTGCCCACAACGGTTTTCCACACGTTATATGCCATTATAAACATGCCGCTCAGCACCATAATGCCACCCAGCAAACGCACGGTATAATACGGATAAGTGGCTTCAACAGACTGTATAAAGCTATAAGTCAACGTACCGTCGGCATTCACCGCACGCCACATCAAGCCTTGCATTACCCCAGAAATCCACATGGAAGCGATATACAACACCACGCCAACCGTCATCACCCAGAAATGAATTTCGATCAATTTGATGCTGTGCATAGCTTCACGCCCGAATAACTTCGGCACTAACGCGTAAATCGCACCAATGGAAATCATTGCCACCCAGCCCAATGCGCCGGAGTGCACGTGACCAACCGTCCAGTCCGTGTAGTGGGAAAGTTCGTTAACGGTTTTGATCGCCATCATCGGCCCTTCAAAGGTCGACATGCCGTAGAACGACAATGAAACCACCATGAAGCGCAGGATCGGGTCAGTACGCAATTTATGCCATGCACCGGAAAGCGTCATGATACCGTTGATCATCCCGCCCCAGCTTGGAGCCAGCAGGATCAGCGAGAACACCATACCTAACGTCTGAGTCCAGTCAGGCAGCGCGGTGTAATGCAGATGGTGCGGGCCTGCCCACATATAGGTGGAAATCAACGCCCAGAAATGCACGACAGACAAACGGTAAGAGTAAACCGGACGGTTAGCCTGCTTCGGAACAAAGTAATACATCATCCCCAAGAAGCCTGCTGTCAGGAAGAAGCCAACCGCATTATGCCCGTACCACCACTGCACCATTGCATCAATCGCACCCGGATAAGCAGAGTAAGA
>JBEUIR010000773.1:0-1130 GCA_040415395.1 Candidatus Thiothrix namsaraevi | reverse complement strand
AATTGCCACCGAGTGAAAAGCCGATGGCGGCGTTAGGCATTCGTTGGGTTTGCTGCAAATACGCCAGCACTTCCGCGATATCAGCCGTGCGCCCCGAATGGTAACTTTCTGGCAAGCGATTGTGTTCGTTGCTACAGCCGCGCAAATGCATGAAGACACTCGCAAAACCCGCTTGCTGCAACGCTTGCATTAGCGTTTGCACATAATGCGATTGCAGCGAACCTTCCAGCCCATGAATCACCAGCACCAGCGGCGCATCCGCACGCGGATACCAAGCAAGGTCAATGAAATCACCGTCGCTGAGTTCCACCCGTTCGGCTTGCAGGGGCAGTTGCACCCGACGGCGTAAGAATACGGGCCACAGTGTTTGCAGATGGGGTGAGCGTAGCCACCATGCGGGGCGGAATCGAGAGAGGATTAACTGAGCCATGCGTAAAACCTGATATTGTACGGATTATTTGTGTACGTTAAACTGCATGAGATAAACTTTGTTATCTCAGCAGGAAATGTCAATGATGACCGTTGCCGCCAACCGTATCGACATGCGCGTGAATGAGCAAGTCAAACAATTAGCCGAGCGTGCCGCCAGCGCACTGGGTTGCACCGTAACCGAATATCTTGTGCGTTTGATTCAGCAGGATGCTCCCAAAGTATTGCGTGGCGAAACCGAAGTCATGCTAAGTAATGCGCAATTTGAGCGTTTCACGTTGTTGTGTAAGCGAACCAGCCCACCTAGCCGTCGCATTTTGGATGCTGCTAAACGCCTTGATACCGAAGGTTTTTAAGCGTGGCATTTTTACAAACGCTGGAGCGGTTGGATAAGAGCAGGCACGATACCAAAGCATTGGATTGTGGCAAGCCCTCAATGAATCAGTTTCTGAGCCGTTTTGCCGCCAAACATGCCGATCTTGGGTTAAGCAGTACTTGACGCCGTGTGCAACTTTTTTCTGAGCCTCGATATATCGCCTCATCCCAAACTTAAGCAGAGCAAGGTATCCTCAAGGATAGCGAATCCAAACGAGAGGAGGACACCATGCCCTTGGAAGACTTTATCATCCAGGTGTATTGCCTGATAGACGACTGGTTGAAAAAACTGCCGGTTATTTTGCGCCAC
Source organism: Candidatus Thiothrix namsaraevi (assembly GCA_040415395.1). Taxonomy (GTDB): domain Bacteria; phylum Pseudomonadota; class Gammaproteobacteria; order Thiotrichales; family Thiotrichaceae; genus Thiothrix; species Thiothrix namsaraevi. The sequence goes on along the minus strand of JBEUIR010000773.1, from coordinate 16 downwards.
CGTGGTTTCAGCCCGA
>JBEUIR010000772.1:0-1130 GCA_040415395.1 Candidatus Thiothrix namsaraevi | reverse complement strand
TTCGCCCCGTGCGCTTGCAGGTGGGCAATCACGCCTTCCACCAGCACTTCGGGGGCAGATGCGCCAGCGGTTACGCCGACGTTGTGCTTGCCTTCCAGCCATTCGGCACGGATGTCTTCCGCACCATCAATCAAGTAAGCGGGTGTGCCGCGCTTTTCAGCAATTTCACGCAAGCGGTTGGAATTAGAACTGTTGGGCGAACCGACCACCAAAATTATATCGCTTTCATCCGCGAGTTTTTTCAGCGCATCCTGACGGTTTTGGGTGGCGTAGCAAATGTCGTCTTTTTTCGGGCCAATAATCGCCGGAAACTTGGTGCGTAAGGCATCAATTACGATGGAGGCATCGTCCACCGACAAGGTGGTTTGCGTCACGAATGCCAGTTTTTCGGAATTGTTCACCACCAGTTCTGCCACTTCCTGCGGGGAATCGACACGGTAAACTGTGCCGCCGAAAGACGTATCGTATTGCCCCATTGTGCCTTCGACTTCGGGGTGATTTTTGTGACCGATGAGGATAGTTTCGCGCCCTTCGCGGCTGTAACGCATCACTTCGATATGCACTTTGGTGACTAGCGGGCAGGTGGCATCAAACACTTTCAAACCACGGCGTTTGGCTTCTTGCTGTACCGCAAGCGAAACGCCGTGGGCGCTGAAAATGACGGTGGCATCGTCCGGCACTTCGTCGAGTTCTTGCACGAAAATAGCGCCTTTATCGCGCAAATTATTCACCACAAAGCGGTTATGCACGACTTCGTGACGCACGTAGATGGGTGCGCCGAGGATTTCCAAGGCACGGTCAACGATTTCGATAGCGCGGTCAACACCGGCACAAAAGCCGCGTGGGTTGGCGAGAATGGCTTGCATGAAGGGATTCCCTCAGTCGTTTGTTACAGGAAAACTAAGCTACGCTATTCGCTTTACCACCGCAACCTTGTAAGATACGCGCACCTTTAGTGTTCAAATAAAAAGCGAGTGCATCCATGCTCCACGCTCACCTTTCCCCAGGGCCGCTACCGTCGCGTATGCAATTGACCAAAGACGGCAAGTTGAAACACTTTCTGACTATCGAAGGTTTGCCGCCGCTATTGTTGGAAGAGATCCTTGACCGCGCCGAACAATTCGTCACCT
>JBEUIR010000771.1:0-1131 GCA_040415395.1 Candidatus Thiothrix namsaraevi | reverse complement strand
GTTTTATCCCTAGTAGTGGCGTTGCGCTTCCTGCTGCTGGGAGTGTGGCTAGTGTTGCCTTTCACGCTGCTGGAATTGCTGGTGTTGGGTGTTAGCCTGTACCTGTTCGAGCGTCACACCCGTTATTCTGAAACCCTGCGAATCTGCCCGGATGACATCCTGTTCATCGCACGGCGCGGCGTAAAAATATTGCAAGAATGCCGTTTTCAAACGCACTGGGTTTCTATCGTACTTCAGTTGGATCAGCAGAGTTGGTATCCCAGCCGTTTGCTCTTGCAGTCACATGGCAAGAGTATCGAAATCGGAGCGTGCCTGACCGACGAAGACCGCAAGGCTTTTGCAGCAACCATTCAAGCGACGCTGGAGGAGTGCCGCCGAATGAGCTGATTAAGCCCTATATTGAGGAGGACGCATGTTAGGAGGAGACATGGTGAGCAAAAACAAGACGGGATTACCCGCCGCCCTGCTGTTATTACCCCTAGGCTTACTGACGGGTGTTGCCCGTGCCGACTATGGCTATAACCTGCCAGAACCCGCCGCCACCCTGACGCAGGAAATCTTTGACCTACACATGCTAACCACCATCGTTGGCACCATCATCATGGTGATTGTCACGGCAATGATTGTGTATGCGCTGTATGCCTTCCGCCACGACAAGGGCGCAGTGCCGGATCAGGAGTTTCACAATAGCTGGTTTGGGCAATGGGCGTGGGTACTTGTACCCGTGATTGTCTTGGGCATCGACCTCAGCATTGCCAGCTCTGCTTCTTCCACTCTCAGTTCCGTTGAAGACCGCAGCAAAGCCGATGTCACCGTGAAAGTGATTGGTTCGCAATGGAAATGGACATACGAATACATGGATGATGACATCAAGGTCGTCAGCAATCTGAAAAAACTCGAACCCACCGACCCCTTATACCTGCGTGATGTTGATGACCCCTTGGTATTGCCGACCGGGCAGCGGGTACGTTTTCTGCTGACCTCTTCTGACGTGCTGCATAACTGGGGCATTGCCGAAATTGTGCCAAAAAAGATCAATATTCCCGGCTATATCAACGAAACCTGGACGCACATCACCAAGGAAGGCACTTACCGTGGGCAATGCTATGAAAACTGCGGCGCAGGTCATGC
>JBEUIR010000770.1:0-1133 GCA_040415395.1 Candidatus Thiothrix namsaraevi | reverse complement strand
ACCGCGACAGCCGTATCATTCGCCACCTTCAAAAACGGCACAACACCTTGCGATTTGCCATTCGTGCCTTTGATATGCGCCCCCATGCCGCGTACCCGTGACCAGTCATTGCCCAAGCCACCTGCGTATTTCGACAGCAAGGCATTGTCTTTAATCGCGTCGTAAATCCCTTCCAAATGGTCAGGCACGGTGGTCAGGTAGCAAGACGACAACTGCGGACGCAATGTCCCAGAGTTAAACAGCGTCGGCGTGCTGCTCATGAAATCAAAGCTGGACAGCAGATTGTAAAACTCAATCGCGCGGTCTTCGCGCTCGACTTCGTTAATCGCCAAGCCCATTGCCACGCGCATGAAAAACACCTGCGGCAACTCAAAACGCACCCCATCGTGATGCAAAAAATAACGGTCATACAGCGTTTGCAAACCGAGGTAAGTAAACTGCAAATCGCGTTCCGGCTTAATTGCCGCGCCCAATTTCGCCAGATCGTAACGCCCCAAATCATCCGCCAAACGCTCGACCTTGACCCCGACCTGAATGGTTTTTTTCAAGACTTCTGGGTAAAGCTCAACCATTTCGTGCTGCGTGGCTTCGGTGTGTTGGTCTTCAAGGAAACTCAGGGCTTCGCGGCGCAAGCTGTCCATCAACATCCGCGCAGCGGCTTGCGAATAGTTGGGTTCGCGGTCAATCATTACGCGGGTGCTAATAATCAACGCGGTAGCAACTTCTTTTTCGGAAATGCCATCGTACAGATTGCGCATGGTGGCGGTCATTACCTGCTCAGCACTGACACCTTCCAAACCGTCAACCGCTTCTGCAATGATCTTGCGCAACCGCTCTTCATCCAACGGTTTCAAATCGCCGGTGGCGGATTTTACGTGGATCACGTTTTCAGATTTTTTACCTTTTTTCTTGCTCTTGGCATCTTTTTCAGCACGCAACCGCGCCCGTTCGGCACGATACAGCACGTAACTGCGGGCGACTTTGTGTTCACCTGCCCGCATTAATGCCAGTTCTACTTGATCTTGAATGTCTTCGATATGCACCATGCCACCTTCGGGGGTGCGGCGCAGCAAGGCTTCAACGACTTGCGCCGTCAACTTGCGCACCGTGTCGTGGATACGTGCCGAACCTGC
>JBEUIR010000769.1:0-1134 GCA_040415395.1 Candidatus Thiothrix namsaraevi | reverse complement strand
CCGTCGCATAGTATCCACAAGCAAGAAATATTTCGTATTAACCAATATTAAAAATAATGACCTGTGGAAAAGCGTCCCCGCACGGTCTTTGTGGAGCAAGCGTCATGCCAGATACTACTAGCCTAGAATTTCGGGCAACAGTGCCTAGATTTTTTCAAGACAGCACCCGCACCGCAGCAGATACACCGGTTAATACTGCCAATCTACTGTATGTGTACGCGCCTGCCCATGATGTCGAGGCCATTCAAGCCGTGCTCGAACGCAATGCAATACCACACGTTATGAATCATTACGGTATCCGTGATTATCAGCATAAAACCCTGTGTTTTTGCGGGCTGTCCGCGCTCAGTGACATTCAGCTCAGCTTTTTAGTCAACGCAGCGAATAGCGGCGCACGGGTAGAAGCTTTAATGGATCATCTGGATAAACGCCTCAACTTTGTGGAAGTCGACTTATTAAATGCAGACTATTTATTGGACAATAACAAACACCAACATACTACTGGCTATCAGCACCTACTGAAACGCGGTTTGGATGTGGGTGTATCCTTGTTATTGCTAGCCCTGACCCTGCCCATTTGGTTGATCACAGCTATCGCGATCAAATGGGAGTCACGCGGTTCAATATTTTTCCAGCAGCGTCGCACTGGCTTATTTAATCAGGAATTTAATATCCTCAAATTCCGCTCCATGTGTGAAGATGCTGAAAAAGACGGGGCGCGTTGGGCATCCAAAGAAGACAGCCGCGTGACACGGGTGGGCAAGTTCATTCGCAAAACCCGCATTGACGAGTTACCCCAACTGCTCAATGTGCTCAAGGGTGAAATGTCAATCGTCGGGCCACGCCCAGAACGTGAAGTGTTTATTCGTGATTTGGAAAAGCAAATTCCGTTTTACCGCTTCCGCCACACGGTCAAGCCCGGTGTGACTGGCTTGGCACAAGTACGTTATACCTATGGCGCATCGGTGGAAGATGCGATGCATAAACACCGTTACGACATTTATTACATTAAGCACCAAAGCGTGTGGATGGATATGCGGATTCTGTTCGATACCGTGCGGGTCGTGCTGACGGGTCAAGGGGTCTGATGTATGATGCACTCCTTTGTTTCGCCAAGGATTGCCACACATGGAC
>JBEUIR010000768.1:0-1138 GCA_040415395.1 Candidatus Thiothrix namsaraevi | reverse complement strand
TACACCCGTGCCGAAGCCTTGCCCGATTACTGCAAGGACACGGGCGCGGTGCTATTCATCGACGACGCGCACAAGCTCGCCGGGCGCAAGCTGCAAATTGCCCGAAAATGCGTGATCTCTTCGCGCCTGTTCGTGATTGCCGCCAGCGAAGAACAACGCCTGCCACCCAACCTGCGCAACGTCGTGATGCGCCGTGACCCGCAAATATTCAGACTCAATTCGGAAGTTTCCTATGACGCAACCAATTTACTCATGTGGACGTTTCTCGTCGCCTGCCTTGCGGCTGGCTGGTGGGAAGCGGCCTTGGTGCTGGGCGGGCTTAAAGCCCTTGGCTCTGGTCGTCGTGCTGCTCGTGCCGATTAGTGCCGCCGCCGAAACCGCCGACTACGACGCTGTGAAAGCCGAAACCCTGCGCTTGTCGGGTGTCACTGCCCCGGCGGGTGCTGAGAGTGAGGATACAAAAGTATCCAGCGATACCGCCCCGGCATGGTGGCCTTGGAAAACGGGCGAACTCGAAAAGCCGCCACAACCCAAAAGCTACCAACTGCCAACGATGGCAGGTGATGGGCTGGACTACCACGCCAAACCCGCTGCCATCGTGCAAGCCCCGGCACTGGATGCCGACGCAATTTACAAATCGGTACTGGGCTGTTACCCGGAAAAAAGCAAATTTAACATCGACGTAGACCTACGCGCTTCGCTTCGCTCCAGTGATGTTTTGGACCTGGAAGACACCGCCACCGGCTTGGGCAAATCCTACGTCGGAATCGTCGCCAAAATGCCGCTTTACTCCGGGCGCGAACTCGACAGGGAGAAAGAGCGTGAATATGTGCGCCGTAAAGACACTGCAAAGGCCGTGGCGGACTTCGTGACCGCTATTGCAGGGCGTAACCATGCTGTGCGCGAACTCGCCTTATATCGAAGCCTAGAGGCTCGTAGCGCGATACGGGTAAAACACGGCGTAACCGAAGCCACCGAACAGGTCGGTTATTTGGAAAAAGTCGCCAGCTCGCAAGAAAAGCTCATCAGCGAAGAAGCCAAGATCATGGAAAGCCGTTTGCTGCTCGCTGGGATGTGTGACCCCAAGAACGCGGAAGACATCGGCGGGTGGTTCAGGAAAGTTTCTGCTGTACCCAAG
>JBEUIR010000767.1:0-1138 GCA_040415395.1 Candidatus Thiothrix namsaraevi | reverse complement strand
TGCTTGTTGAGCATCAGCAAAATCGCTTCGCCTTCGATGTATTCAAACGCGATATTGAGCGTATTCGGCAAACAATTGTCCGGGTCGCCGGTCACAAAACAGTTGGGGATGGCAGCCAGCAAGCCTTCCTTGAGGCGGTCACGCATGGCACGCACGCAAATATTTTCGTGCTCCATGTGCTCCAGCGCCATTTCCGCCGCTTTGCCGAGCGCAACGATGGAAGCGGCATTTTCCGTCCCCGCCCGCCGCCCACGTTCCTGATGCCCGCCCCGCAGCAGCGGACGGAAGCGTGTACCCCGGCGCAAATACAGCACACCAATCCCTTTCGGCGCGTGCAATTTGTGCCCAGACACCGACAGCATGTCGATCTTGGTGTCTTTCAAACTCATCGGAATCTTGCCGACGGCTTGCACCGCATCGGTGTGGAACATAATGCCCGCCGCGTTTGCCATTTCAGCCATTTCCACCACGGGGAAATACGTGCCGCTTTCGTTGTTCGCCCACATCGCCGACACAATCGCCACGTTATCGGTCAGCAGCTTGGCGTATTCATCCAGATCCAGCCGTCCTTTGCCGTCCACCTTGAGGTAATGCACGGTGTAGCCGTCTTTTTCCAGATTTTCGCACAGGGTCAGGATGGCAGGATGCTCAACCACCGTGGTGATGATTTCCTTGCGTTCCGGCTGTGCTTTGAGGGCGGAGAGGATCGCGGTGGAATCGGATTCGGTGCCGCACGAAGTGAAAACGATCTCAGAATCGTGTTCCGCACCCAGCAGCTTTTGCACTTGCTTGCGGGCAGCTTTAATCGCCAGCCCGACCTTGTTGCCGAACTGATGGATGGAGGACGGGTTGCCGAACTGCTCGGTGAAATACGGCAGCATGGCTTGCACGACTTCCGGCGACACCATCGTAGTCGCATTGTTATCGAGATAAATACCTTCGCTCATCACACCACTCCTTAAAACTTGCCCATTTCAGTCGCAGGCAAGACGCGGATGAATTCACCCAAATCTTCCATGACGCGCTGTTGCACGCCGCCCAAGGTCGCCGCTGCCATCTGGCAACCGGAACACGCACCACTCAGGTTAACAAAGGCGATTTTCTTGTCGAAATCGACTTCCACCAGTTCGATGTCGCC
>JBEUIR010000766.1:0-1141 GCA_040415395.1 Candidatus Thiothrix namsaraevi | reverse complement strand
ACCAAGGTGCTAACGTACTCGACCGCAAAGCGATTTTCGATCTGAGCTGTACCAGCAGCACGGGCGAACGCTTTATTGTGGAACTGCAAAAAGCCAAGCAAAACTACTTCAAAGACCGTAGCCTTTATTACGCCACCTTCCCGATTCAGGAGCAGGCGCAACGCGGTGATTGGGATTATAAGCTCGCGGCGGTTTACACGGTCGGCATCCTCGACTTTGTGTTTGAGGAAGACAGAAAGGAAGATGACCACGAAGTCGTGCATTTCATCCAACTGAAAAACCAGAATGGGCACGTATTTTACGACAAACTGACGTTCATCTACCTGACCCTGCCGCATTTCCAAAAGACACGCGGGGAACTGCGCACCCTGCAAGACAAATGGTTCTATGTTTTCAGGCATTTGCATGAGTTACAGGAAGTCCCGCCAGAATTACAAGAAGCCATTTTCCTGAAGTTATTCGCGGTTGCCAATATTGCCCAATTCAGCCCCATTGAACGGCAAGTGTACGAGGATAGCCTTAAGTATTACCGTGATTTGAAAAATGTGACGGATACGGCATGGGAAGAGGGGCGGGAGGAAGGTTTGGCAGAGGGACGGGAAGAGGGACGGGAAGAGGGGCGGGAAGAGGGGCGGGAGGAAGGTTTGGCAGAGGGGGAGCGTAACAAGGCATTGGAAATTGCCCGTAACCTGCTGGATGTCATGGACGATACCACGATTGCCCTCAAGACCGGTTTATCTGAAATTGAAGTGCGGCAACTGCGAGTTTAGTCCGTGGCGGGGCGTGAATGTGGGGAATCAAAAGGTCGGACTCGATTGTTTTCATTCGGAGTCAATTTCACGTTCGCTGTGGATGAAATAAATCGGGAACTGGTAGAGCAGCGTCAACAACAAGGTTTTGATGTGCTTTTCATCCAGCTTGATCAGGTCGCGGTTGGAAAGCACTTGCAATACACCTTGCATTTCTACTGCTTTCAGAAACGCTTGATGATGGCGGCTTGCAAGCCCTGCCTGCCGCCTAATTCCACACCGCCGCGCAAGTACAGGTCTTTGCTCAATTCGGTGCGGTATTCCAACAGCCAGCTTGTTTTGTGTTGGTTTTCAATGCCCGCATTGGCAGTCACCGTCCCCAAAGGGGTGAT
>JBEUIR010000765.1:0-1145 GCA_040415395.1 Candidatus Thiothrix namsaraevi | reverse complement strand
AATCCGGGCAGTTTTCTTTAAAGGTCAGGCCCATTACCAGCACTTTTGCGCCTTCCACCTGAATACGCTGTTTCAGCATACCCTTGATCAATTGCGACACCACATAAGCACCCATGCCGTCATTAATACGCCGCCCAGCCAGAATCACCTCCGGGTGATAACCCAATGATTGCGCCTTGTGGGTCAGGTAATACGGGTCAACCCCAATGCAATGCCCACCGACCAAACCGGGGCGGAAGGGCAAAAAGTTCCATTTTGTACCCGCCGCTAACAATACCGATTCCGTATCAATACCCATGCGGTTAAAAATCACTGCCAGCTCATTGATTAAAGCAATATTTAAATCGCGCTGAGTGTTTTCAATGACTTTGGCCGCTTCCGCCACTTTGATGCTGGTAGCTTTGTATGTGCCTGCGGTGATAATGCGTTGATACAGTGCATCCACAAAATCCGCCACTTCAGGGGTAGAACCAGAAGTCACTTTCTTAATGGTCGGCAGGCGATGTTCTTTGTCGCCGGGGTTAATCCGCTCCGGTGAATAGCCCGCAAAGAAATCCACGTTAAACGTCAGCCCAGAAACCCGTTCAATCACGGGGATGCAATCTTCTTCGGTCGCACCGGGGTAGACGGTGGATTCATAAATCACCACATCACCACGTTTGATCACCTTGCCAAGGCTCTCACTGGCTTTGATCAACGGGGTCAGGTCAGGGCGTTTGTGCTCATCAATGGGTGTTGGCACAGTCACGATGAAGACATTAGCATCCCGCAAATCGTCCAACTGCGTGGTGTAACTTAAGTGTTTCGCCGCTTGTAACTCTTCTGGCGTGGTTTCCAGTGTATGGTCATTACCACTTTTGAGCTCCTCAATCCGGGCTTTGTTAATATCAAAGCCGATAGTGGGGAGGATTCTGCCAAATTCGACTGCCAAGGGCAGCCCGACGTAGCCCAAGCCGATAATGGCGAGAGTGGATTCTTCAATAGTTTTCATAGTGATGTGAATCTAGGGTTGAAACATTTAGAAATGAGGTGTTGATGCCAGCGCCAGACACGCTACCGCCCTACCTCGTCATTATCAGTATCAAATCAAAAAACAGAAGATGTAAGCCCGCATCAAGCACGCTACCGCCCTACCTTGTCATGGT
>JBEUIR010000764.1:0-1145 GCA_040415395.1 Candidatus Thiothrix namsaraevi | reverse complement strand
TGTGGGCAAACGAAATCTTTGACCGCGAACACCCCGATACTTACGCACATCAGGTTTGATATGAAAAAGTTAAAAGTAATGACCGTGGTCGGCACTCGCCCGGAAATCATCCGCTTGTCACGAGTCATGGCAAAACTCGACCAATATTGTGATCACGTTCTGGTGCATACCGGGCAGAACTACGATTACGAACTCAACCAGATATTCTTTGACGATCTGGAAGTACGCAAGCCCGATTATTTCCTGCAAGCCGCAGGCGCATCCGGCGCGGAAACCATCGGCAAAGTCATTATCGGCGTAGATCAAGCACTCGCCGAAGTCAAACCGGACGCGATGCTGGTACTAGGCGACACCAATAGCTGCATGGCCGTGATTCCCGCTAAACGCCGCAAAATTCCCGTATTCCACATGGAAGCAGGCAACCGTTGCTTTGACCAGCGCGTCCCCGAAGAAATCAACCGCCGTATCGTCGATCACACCGCCGACATCAACCTCACCTATAGCAGCATTGCGCGTGAATACCTGTTACGTGAAGGCTTGCCACCCGATATGGTGATTAAAACCGGCAGCCCGATGTTTGAAGTGCTGAACCACTACCGAGCAGGCATTGAAGCCTCTGAAGTACTCAGCCGCTTGGAACTGAGCGAAGGTCAGTTTTTCGTAGTCAGTGCACACCGTGAAGAAAACATCGACTCTGACAAAAACTTCCTGAAACTGGTCAACGTCCTCAATACCGTAGCGGAACATTACGGTTATCCGGTAATTGTCTCGACTCACCCACGCACCCAAAAGCGTGTTGATGCCATGAAGATCAGCTTCCACCCGTTAGTGCGCCTCCTGAAACCTTTAGGTTTTAAGGATTACAACAAGCTGCAAATGACCGCTAAAGCGGTGTTATCTGACAGCGGCACAATTACCGAAGAATCCTCCATTTTAAACTTCCCTGCCCTCAATATTCGTGAAGCCCACGAACGCCCTGAAGGGATGGAAGAAGCCTCGGTTATGATGGTGGGCTTAGAGACAGAACGGGTGATGCAAGCTTTGTTCGTGCTGGAATCGCAGGCACGGGGTGATAATGAACGCACACTACGCCCTGTGGGTGATTACAGTATGCCGAATGTTGCCGAGAAAGTTGTGCAAGTCGG
>JBEUIR010000763.1:0-1145 GCA_040415395.1 Candidatus Thiothrix namsaraevi | reverse complement strand
AGGTGACGAATTGTTCGGCGCGGTCAAGGATCTCTTCCAACAATAGCGGCGGCAAACCTTCGATAGTCAGAAAGTGTTTCAACTTGCCGTCTTTGGTCAGTTGCATACGCGACGGTAGCGGCCCTGGGGAAAGGTGAGCGTGGAGCATGGATGCACTCGCTTTTATTTTGAACACTAAAGGTGCGGGTATCTTACAAGGTTGCGTGGATAAAGCGAACCGTCACCTTTCATATTTTTCACACAGCCGTTATAAACGGCTTAACCCTCACCTGCCAGTTCCGCCTGTTATTTTTGCAAAATAAGGCTTATGGGTGACATCCTGCTAGTTGGTTGTATTTTGCCACGAGGTTGGCACGGTTGGTGGCAGTAATGGGGTCTAGGGGGATGCCTGCCAGCTTGTAGAGGGAGTCAATGCCGTTGATTTCGTCGGCGATGGTTTTGAGTTGGTGGCGGTGGTTGTTTTCGGTTTTTTGTTCGGTGGCTTGCGCTGGTGCTCTTAGCCCTGTGGTGTCGAGTGTGCCGTTGCGGGCTTTTTCGGTGAGGCGGTAGAGGTAGCCGTGCGGGGCTTTGACCGTGCCTTGTTGCATGGCTTGGTTGAGCAGGAGCAGGCAGTCGTTGGCAACTTTTGGGCTGAGGCTGTCGAGGATGATGGCAGCGCGGGCTTTCTCTGGTTTGCCAAAGGTTTCGGGGTATTGGAGTTCTTCTTCAATCTCAAAAATCGACGACAGGCTGGCTTCCGTCGTTGTAGGGGTAAGGTTGTTAGCGGTAAAGGTATTAGTGGTATGTGCCCGATTTTCGGAAGCTTCTTCCGTTTTTCGGAAATCCATTCCGATTTTCGGAAGGCTGGGTACAAAAAAAGCGTGCCCGTTGGCGTAGAGCAGGTCTTCGGGGATTCGGTATTCGGCGTTAAATATGCAGTGTTCTGATACGTCTATGATGCCCTTTTCGACGAGGGTGTCTACGGCGGTTTTTAGGCGGTCGATGCGCACGCCTGCGAGTTTGCTGAGGCGTTTGTCGGTGAGTGCGTCGGCTTCTTTGCCGTAGCAGAGGGTTTGGTGAAACAGCGCGAGGAATGCTTTGAGTTGATTCTGGGTGAGGTCGGCGGCGAGGGCTGCGCCGATCCAGTCGCGGGCTAGGCTCATGCT
>JBEUIR010000762.1:0-1146 GCA_040415395.1 Candidatus Thiothrix namsaraevi | reverse complement strand
ACCGGGGCGACTTATCTGATTATCCATAACCTGGTGAAGAATGCGTTGGAGGCTGTGGAGGCGCGGTTTGGGGAACAGTTGGGGGGCGAGGTTAGGGTTACGGCTGAAGTCTTGGGTAATCAGATAGTTATTGCGGTGGAAGATAATGGGGTGGGAATGACGGCAGAGCAACTTGAGGCGGTGATGCGGGGGAATGGGCAGAGTTTTAAGGTGAATGGGCATGGGTTGGGGCTGGGGTTTGTGTTGAGGGAGTGTGAGAGGAATGGTTTCTTATTCAAGGTCTCTGTACACGACAATTTCCCCTAACCCATTGATTTTTTGTTAAACGAAAATTGCCTGAGTCGCACACGTCCGTCTTCCTTTATCATGAATTGAGGTGGACACAGGAACAGAATGATTAGCCTGAGAGTATCCAATGCTTCACGTACTCTTCCCGTCAGCAGGTCAGTCAGGTAATCCAAGCCGTAACGAAAGACGCTTTGTGCTTTACGTCCATGCTTTTTCACCGTCAAGGGCTTGACGGCTTTTTCCTTCCATTCTCCGACTTTGTGCGCCCAACAAAAGCCGATGGCGAGCAATGCCATCATCTTTTTGATGCGCGGCGGCTTGGTCAAGTGCGTGGCTTCCATGTGAAAACCGCGCCCTTTCAGGCATTGGAACAGGTTTTCGATCTCCCACCGCAGCCGATACGTGCCAATCGGATCAGGGGTGTAGTGGTTGCTGGCGACAATCAAGAGTTCGCCGCTCGGTAGCTTCGAGCCACTGAGCCAAACCCATTCCCCACTGACTTCGCGACGGTGGCGGAGAATGCGCCGCTTCCCTGGCTTGAGGTTGGCAAACAGGGAGCGCACAGGCGTCTCTTTGCCGTGTTTGTCGATCATCAACTGGTTGCCTTTGATGCGAATCAGGTAGGGAATCTCTTTGGAAGACAACCACTTCCACCATAACCCACCAATAAATTCACGATCAGCCAGCACACCCAGGATGTTCTTGCTCCCGAATTGGCTGATGAAGCGTTGCAGCAGGGCAATGCGTTCACGTTGGTTAGAATTACCGCGTTTGTTCAGGATCATCCAGTAAACCGGGATCGCTGCACCTTGGTAAACGACCGCCAGCGTCAGGATATTGAGGTTGGATTTCCCCCAT
>JBEUIR010000761.1:0-1147 GCA_040415395.1 Candidatus Thiothrix namsaraevi | reverse complement strand
CGTATCACCGCCGACCTCTGCATCGAATGGCCTCATTCAATTAAGCTGAGTCAATGCCATGCACCACAGCAAGCGTTTCATCACCATCAACGACACCACTCTACGGGACGGCGAACAATCCGCTGGCGTAGCATTTTCCCTCACGGAAAAGCTGGCGATTGCACGCGGGCTGGATGCGCTGGGCGTACCCGAACTCGAAGTCGGCATCCCCGCGATGGGCGAGGAAGAGCGTGATTCCATCCGCGCCGTTGCCAGCATTGGGTTAAATGCGCGGCTGATGGTGTGGAGCCGGATGCGCCGCGACGACATCCTGCTCTGCCGCAATTTGGGGGTGGACATGGTCGACATTTCCATCTCGGTTTCCGACCAGCAAATTTTCCACAAGCTCAAACGTGACCGCGCATGGGTGTTGCAACAAATCCGCGAACACGTACACATTGCCAACGATCTGGGCTTGATGGTTGCGGTCGGTGGTGAAGACGCTTCCCGCGCTGACCGCGATTTCTTGCTACAAGTGCTGGAAACCGCACAAGCAGCGGGCGCACAACGCTTTCGTTTCGCTGACACGGTAGGCATCCTCGAACCGTTTGCGACCCACGACTGGCTATCAGCCTTGCGTGCCCACACCGACCTCGACCTTGAAATACACGCCCATGACGATTTGGGGCTGGCCACCGCGAATTCGCTCGCGGCGGCGCGTGCAGGTGCAACTCACATCAATACTACTGTACACGGGCTTGGCGAACGGGCTGGCAATGCGCCGTTGGAAGAAGTCGCCTTGGGGCTGGGGCGTTTGTACGGGCTGGATTGCGGCGTTAACTTGAAACGTTTCCCCAAGCTCTCGTTACTGGTGGAAAAAGCTTCAGGGCATTCGGTTGGCTGGCAAAAAAGTCTGGTCGGCGAAGGCGTGTTCACCCACGAATCCGGCATCCACGTTGACGGCTTGCTGAAAGATTCGCGCAATTACCAAGGTGTTGATCCGGCGGACATGGGGCGGCATCACCAATTGGTACTGGGCAAACATTCCGGCACACACGGGGTACAGCGTGCCTACGCACTGCTCGGCGTACAACTGGCGCATGAACAGGCGGAAGCGATTCTCGCGCTGGTGCGACGCTTTTCCACCCAGCATAAACGCCCACCGACG
>JBEUIR010000760.1:0-1147 GCA_040415395.1 Candidatus Thiothrix namsaraevi | reverse complement strand
CGTCGGTGGGCGTTTATGCTGGGTGGAAAAGCGTCGCACCAGCGCGAGAATCGCTTCCGCCTGTTCATGCGCCAGTTGTACGCCGAGCAGTGCGTAGGCTCGCTGTACCCCGTGTGTGCCGGAATGTTTGCCCAGTACCAATTGGTGATGCCGCCCCATGTCCGCCGGATCAACACCTTGGTAATTACGCGAATCTTTCAGCAAGCCATCGACGTGGATGCCGGATTCGTGGGTGAACACGCCTTCGCCGACCAGACTTTTTTGCCAGCCGACCGGACGACCGGAGGCTTTTTCCACCAGCAAGGAGAGTTTGGGGAAGCGTTTTAAGTTAACGCCACAATCCAGTCCGTACAAACGCCCCAGCCCCAAGGCGACTTCTTCCAACGGTGCGTTTCCGGCACGTTCACCAAGACCGTGGACGGTGGTATTAATGTGGGTAGCACCTGCACGGGCGGCGGCGAGAGAATTAGCAGTAGCAAGGCCGAGGTCGTCGTGGGCGTGCATTTCGATTTCCATGTCGGTATGCGCCCGCAACGAGGTCATCCAGTCGTGGGTGGCAAACGGTTCGAGGATGCCCACGGTGTCGGCGAAGCGGAAGCGTTGTGCGCCTGCCGCTTGTGCCGTTGTTAGCACTTGCAGCAGGAAATCGCGGTCAGCGCGGGAAGCATCTTCCCCGCCGACGCACACGCCAACGCCCAAGTCTTTGGCGATTTGTACGTGCGCCCAGATTTGCTGCAACACCCAAGCGCGGTCACGTTTGAGCTTGTGGAAAATTTGCTGGTCGGAAACCGAAATGGAAATGTCGATCATGTCCACGCCCAGATCGCGGCACAGCAGGATGTCGTCGCGGCGCATCCGGCTCCACACCATCAGCCGCGCATTCAGACCGAGGCTGGCAACGGTGCGGATGGATTCGCGTTCCTCTTCGCCCATCGCGGGGATGCCGACTTCGAGTTCGGACACGCCTAAAGCGTCCAACCCGCGTGCAATCGCCAGCTTTTCCGTGAGGGAAAACGCCACGCCAGCGGATTGTTCGCCGTCGCGCAGGGTGGTGTCGTTGATGGTGATGAAACGCTTGCTGTGGTGCATGGCATTGACTCAGCTTAATTGAATGAGGCCATTCGATGCAGAGGTCGGCGGTGATACG
>JBEUIR010000759.1:0-1151 GCA_040415395.1 Candidatus Thiothrix namsaraevi | reverse complement strand
TCAATCTTCATAATAGCGTTGCTCCTGCTTGGTGGCTTTGCGGGCGGATATAAGCCTGATACGGTCATCTTCTATCTGGATATTCACCACAAACAACAAATTCCAAGATTTATCCATCACATCCATGATTTATAGTCTCTTGTATTTAATTTGTAAATACGATCAAGTGTCTTTCTTCGGAGAAAACTCCACGGTCACATTGACTGAGCCTTCGGCTTTGCCGCTGGTGATGAAAGGAATGCCTGCTTCACCGCCGAGGGTAATCCCGAACTCCAGCGTTACCTTGTCCACATTGCCGAAGGCGGAATCTTGCAGGGCTTTAGCGGCAGTGTCGGACATGGCGCGGATCACATCGCCGAGTTTGTCCACGGCTTTGTGGGCTTGGGTTGCCAAACCTCTGGTGGCATCGCCTTTGCGTTCAAAACCGCCGCCGCGTGTGACGGGTTGTGAGTCGGCTGGGGCATCGGCAAAGGTGATGTTTTCATTGACCTGCACGTATACCCACTGCCCGTTTTCCAGTTCCATTGCTTTTAGCGTTGCCATGCGTTTTACCTTTTGTCGTGTGGGGTTTTCATACTACCATAGGGGCGTTTGCTGCTACAGAGAACTCACTTATGTCGCGCCGTATCGCCCTGATTGTTGGTGTCAGCCAGTATGACAAATCCCGTACCAGATTGGATAGCCTCGCCGCGCCTGTCAATGATGCGCAGGCGGTGTATGAGGTGCTGCACCAGTATGGCGGGTTTGACACGCTGTATCCCTTGCCGTTGGGAATTGAGGGTGTGGATGCTTCCGGCTTTGTACCTTCCGGTGAATTGGTGGAGCGGTTGAGGGAATTGCTGAATCCGCAGGTGGGGGATGAGGTCGAGTTGGCGGTGATTTATTTCTCCGGGCATGGCGTGTCTGAACGTGGGCAGGTGGTGTATTTATCTGCCAGCGATGAACGGTTGGCGGTGGCAGTGCCGTGGTTGGCGGATTTGGCGAAACACAGCGCGGTGAAAAACGTCTGCCTGTGGCTGGACTGCTGCCACAGTGGCGAGGTGTTGAAATTTGCCGATCTAGGTGACAAGGGTTTTTGTGTGGTGGCGGCATCCCATGCCGATGGTGAAGCCCTTGCGCTTGACGGGCGTAGCCTGCTGACTGAATTGCTG
>JBEUIR010000758.1:0-1153 GCA_040415395.1 Candidatus Thiothrix namsaraevi | reverse complement strand
GGATCGTCGAGGGTGACGTAGCGGCGGGTGGGTTCGGCGCAGGCTTCCAAGAGCGTGGTTTTGCCTACCTGACGTGCGCCTGTTAGCAGCAATACGGGGAAAGATTGGGACGCGAGTTGGATGGTTTTCTGCAAAGTTCTGTGTGTAAACATGGGGTTGACCAATCTGGAATATTATTCCAGTTTAGTCGATATTATTAGCGTTGAGCAAATGTAAATGCCACGCTTGGCAGGTGTTATAAGAAATGGTTGCCCGATTGCAAGCAACTGACTACAATGCTTTCACATGAAAGCACAATAGGAATAGGAGGGTACTATGGCGAGTTTAAGCATTCGTAAATTGGAAGACGAAACGCTGCAACGCTTGCGTATCCGTGCTGCCCAACATCAGGTGTCGATGGAAGAAGAAGTGCGGCGTATTTTGCGGTTGGCGGTGATGCCTCCTGAACGCTTGGGTCGGTTAGCGCAGCAGTTTTTCGGGGAACAGCACGGTGTGGAATTGAATCTGCCTGCCCGTGAGGTCTATGCACCCGTGAGTTTTGACTGATGATCGTGTTAGACACCAATATCATTTCCGAAGTGATGCGCCCACAGCCTTCGCCCGCTGTACTCACATGGCTGGATCAGCAAGATACCCCGAACCTGTTTGTGACCACGATTACCCTTGCCGAAATCCGCTACGGTTTGCGTGTCATGCCGGATGGCGAGCGCAAACGCCGCATCACCACGCAATTTGAAGCGTATATTGGGCGGTCGTTTGAAGGGCGTATTCTCGATTTCACAGCGGGGTCGGCAAGCCATTATGCCGACATTATGAGCTACCGGAGAACTATCGGCTTGCCCATGAGCATGGCAGATGGGCAAATTGCGGGAATTGCCAGTGCGCATTACTTTGCGGTTGCTACCCGTAACACCAAAGATTTTGAACAGTGTGGGCTTGAGCTGATCAATCCGTTTGTAATGGAAAACGATTCATGAGCCAGTTTTCGTCACAAAGTAAGGGGTAATCCCGCTCGTTTTTTACCTTGCCCGCAACTCCTTGAACTGTTCCAGCAGCAAATGGTATTCCTCAGGAATGTCGTCCAGCTCCAGCAAGCCAATAAGCTGACCGTCTTTTGTCACCGGGAGATGGTGGAAACCGCCCGTTTGCATGA
>JBEUIR010000757.1:0-1158 GCA_040415395.1 Candidatus Thiothrix namsaraevi | reverse complement strand
AAGCCGGAAGATTATGACCAACTGTACACGCGCTGGTTTGCCGTTTCCGCCTTGATCGACCTGCCATTACGCCCGCACGCGGATAATGTGTGCAATTGCTACCAGACCGCACCCGACAAAGTGGGCGATATTGCCAGCAATCGTGCCAATACACGGCTGCGTTATGAGCTGATCCCTTACTATTATGCCTTGGCACACCGCGCTTATCGGCAGGGCGATCCGATTATTGCGCCGGTCATTTACGCGGATGAAACCGACCCGACCTTGCGCGGCATGGGGGCGCAAAAGCTGATCGGCGATAGCTTGTTGGCGGCATTGGAAACACGTTCAGATAGCAAAACCATGCCGGTGTATTTACCCAAAGGCGAATGGTTTGATTACCACAGCCATGCATGGCGCGGCAGCAAAGGCGAATGGTTGGACAATGTGCCGCTGTTCCACGACAAGTTGTACCGTTTGCCCTTGTATGCGCGGGCGGGGGCAATTATTCCATTGTTGGAGGTGGGTGATAGCAGCGTCGATGCCTTTGGTCGCAAACTGGGCAGCATGGAGAAACCCGCATTACTGAAGCTGAAAGTTTTTCCGCACCGCCAAGCCAGCGCATTCACCTTGTATGAAGACGATGGCGAAACCACCGCCTACACACAGGGCAAAGTCCGTACCACTCGCATCCGCCAACAGCGTGATGCTGACCTTCAGCATGTTTGGATCGAGGCGGCGCAAGGCGATTATCAAGGTGCGCCAGCGCAGCGTGAGGTACAGTTGGTGCTGGCAGAAATTGCGCAAGTTGCAGCCGTACTGGTGGATGGTAAACCTGTGCCCGCAGCGGATAAATCCGGCTTCGGTTGGCAACGCAGCAATCCCAATACCTTGAACGTGCGCTTACCTGCTTTGGCAGCCAAACAGGCGCACCATGTCGAGATTCGCTATGCAGCGCAGGAGAAAAAGTGATGGCTAACGTTCCCGCATGGGTTTACGTGTTGCTGGTCGTGTCGATTGGGTGCAGCAGTGCGGCGCAAATTTTCCAGAAACTCGCGGCACAGGATTTGGCAACGCATCGCGGTTCGCCGCTGCAACTGCTGTTGAAGCGTAATATTTTGCTGAGCATTTTCTTTCTCGGCACGGGTTTGCTGCTGTGGCTGGTGGTGTTGGGCAAGC
>JBEUIR010000756.1:0-1158 GCA_040415395.1 Candidatus Thiothrix namsaraevi | reverse complement strand
GCCCCAACGACACCGGAAAACGATCCCGAATCACCACATGAAACGCATTTTCCGCCACAATATCCGCCGCCGCGAGTTGGCAGAATGGACAAGAGGGTGCAGTGGTCATGTGATTACTCCTTAGAAACCCAAAAGATTCCTGAAAAATAAGATGTTATACTTTTCACATAGCAGCAACCACAGGTGATGACCATGAACGCACTCAGAAATCATGTATTGCAAGAAGTTGCCCGGCTTGACCTTAAAAGCCTGTTGGCAATCCAATCTGTTATGGATGCTTTGAAAAAACCAACCATAGTTTCCATCCACAATAAACGCGGCGTTGCAGCAGCCCGTTGCCGCCAGATACTTGCCAAACTCCCCGGCAGTTTGAGCCAAACAATCCACGAAGAACGGGAAGACCGCGTGTGAACCTATTTTTTGACACTTCAGCTCTCGTCAAATATTTCCATCTCGAAGCAGGCACTGCCCAAGTCGTCAGCTTGATGGATGACCCTACCAATGAAATCTGGGTATCCGATTTGGCAAGGATTGAGTTTATTAGTGCGCTTTACCGCAAGTTTCGCCGGGGCGATATTGACGATCTGCAACTTCAAGAAACGCTCTCGACATTTGATCTGGAATGGGTGCAAATGAACAGGCAACCCATAAGTGATGCAGTGATTGAGCAAGCAGACCAACTCATGCGACAAAAAGCTAGGCAGTACGGTTTACGCGCCCTAGATGCCATCCAGCTTGCCAGCTTCAAGCTATTAGCTGAAGATAATTGGTCATTCGTTGTTGCGGATGGAATCTTAGCGGATACTGCGACATCTGAAAGCCTTGCCGTGATCAGAGTTGCCTGTTAATACCCATCGCACCGTTGAATTCTTCAGCCGTAAATTCAAACAGTGAAGCCACATGACGCTTCGGAATAAGCAGCGAATGCCCCAATGACACCGGAAAACGATCTCGAATGACCACATGAAACGCATTTTCCGCCACAATATCCGCCGCCGCGAGTTGGCAGAACGGGCAAAGCGTAGACTGATTCATTTAAGAATAAATAGCCAAAAAAGTGAAAACCTTAGCCAATAATAGCCGTAATTAGCCAATACGCAAACATTCCGCACTTTAGAAAGCCCAATCCGATAAGTACGGGAACTTGCAACGCCAACC
>JBEUIR010000755.1:0-1163 GCA_040415395.1 Candidatus Thiothrix namsaraevi | reverse complement strand
ACAATGCCGAAAAATTCGTAGAACAAAAACAGCATTGCTACCTGAAACGGCGAATAACCCAACTGGTGAAAATACAGCACCACCAGCATACGGATAGCACCATCGGTGAGGGTGAATGCCCAGTAGCCGAAGGTGACGGTGAGGTAATTGCGCAGGTCGGCTGTCATGGCAGGCTTGCGACTACTTTTGCCGCCAGTTCCATCATGCGATTCATGTAGCCCCATTCATTGTCATACCAAGCATAGATTTTCACCTGTGTGCCGTCGATGACCATCGTGGAGGGCGCATCAATAATGGACGAACGCGGATCGTGCTTGTAATCGACTGACACCAGCGGGCGCTCTTCGTAACCCAAAATGCCTTGCAGGTAGGTTTCTGAGGCTTCTTTGAAGTAGCCGTTCAGCTCTTCGGCGGTGACTGCGCGTGCGGCTTCAAACACGAAATCGGTGAGGGAGGCATTCAGCAATGGAATTCGCACCGCGTGACCATTCAATTTTCCGGCAAGTTCGGGGAAGATTTTGGTGATGGCTTTGGCAGAACCCGTGGTGGTCGGAATCATGGATTCGCCACATGCGCGTGCGCGGCGCAAATCCTTATGCCCCTTGTCGATAATGGTTTGGGTGTTGGTGATATTGTGCAGCGTGGTCATGCAGCCGTGCTTGATGCCGACTTTTTCGTGCATGACTTTGACGACGGGTGCTAGGCAGTTGGTGGTGCAAGACGCGGCGGTAATCAGGTGATGCTCATCCGGTTTGTACCAGTCGTCATTCACGCCGTAAACAATGTTTAGTGCGCCTTCGACCGGGGCAGCAACGATGACTTTTTTTACACCCTGATCGAAATACGCCTGCAATTGCTCGATTTTGCGGAATTTGCCGCTGCATTCCAGCACGATGTCACAGCCTGACCAGTCGGTGTCTTTAATGGCTTTATTGGAGGTGTAGGCAATGGTTTGCCCATCCACCAGCATGGTGTTCTCATCCGCGCTGCATTCCGGCGACCAAATGCCGTGGATAGAGTCGAATTTCAGCAGATGGGCGGAAGTGGCGGCATTGCCTGCAATTTCATTGACTTGTGTGAAGGTGAACGCTGGGTTGCCCCATGCGGCGCGAAGACCTAGGCGCCCCATGCGCCCGAAGCCGTTGATACCAATCGTTGCCATC
>JBEUIR010000754.1:0-1164 GCA_040415395.1 Candidatus Thiothrix namsaraevi | reverse complement strand
GCGTATGGATTGGGCTGAAATTCACTCACTGATTGCCGCCAAAAAGTTCTTTGTCCTGCACGCCCCACGTCAAACCGGCAAAACCAGCACCTTGCTGGCGATGATGGATACCCTCAATCAGTCCGGTGAATACACCGCGCTCTACATCAATGTGGAAGCCGCCCAAGCTGCGCGTAATGATGTGGCACTGGGGATGAAGACGATTCTCGGCACACTCGCCGACGGCGCGTATTACCGCCTGCAAGACGACCGACTGAATCAATGGCTGGAAGCAATATGGCAAAAACACGGCGCAACCGGAGCGCTCAAAGCCATCCTCAACCGCTGGGCGCAAGCATCCGCCTTGCCGATTGTGCTCATGATCGACGAAGTGGATGCCCTCGTCGGTGACACGCTGATTTCCCTGTTGCGCCAATTGCGCGAAGGCTACATCGGTCGCCCCGGCGTGCCGTTCGTGCAAAGCGTCATCCTCTGCGGCGTGCGCGATGTGCGCGATTACCGTATCCATACCTCCCACCATGAAATCATTACCGGCGGCAGTGCTTTCAACGTCAAGGCTAAATCCTTGGTAATGGGCAGCTTTAGCCGTGCCGAAGTCGAAACCTTGTACGCACAACATACCGCCGAAACCGGGCAGGTGTTTTCCCCAGAAATCTCAAAGGCGCAGACAGTGACCAGTCGCTCAACCCTGATGCGGTAGAATACGTGCGTGATTTGGGCTTGATCGAACGCGCCAGTAACGGTGCTATCCGCATCAGCAACCGCATTTATCAGGAAGTGATTCCGCGTGAATTGTCATGGGGCAGCCAAATGGCGATTACCCAAAGCCAAGCCTGGTATCTGACTCCACAGCGGCGGGTCGATATGCCCAAGTTGTTAAATGCATTCCAGCAATTTTTCCGCGAACATGCCGAAAGCTGGCTGGAACGCTTTGACTACAAGGAAGCTGGGCCACAATTGCTGCTGCAAGCCTTTTTGCAACGCATTATCAACGGCGGTGGGCGCATCAACCGCGAATACGGCTTAGGGCGCAAACGCACCGACCTGTACATCGAATGGCCTGTAGATGAGCAGCAAGGTTTCCACGGTGAAGTCCAGCGTATTGTGTTGGAACTCAAGCTTTTGCACAAAGGTTTAGCTGCTACCCTTGTTGAAGGCCTAGAA
>JBEUIR010000753.1:0-1166 GCA_040415395.1 Candidatus Thiothrix namsaraevi | reverse complement strand
ATACCGATGGTCACGCAGGATTTAGCTTCACCAAAATCAGTAGCACAGGTCAGGAACTCCCTGCCTCGGCTACTGAATGGTCATGCGTCAAAGATAACGTCACCGGGCTGATGTGGGAGGTGAAAACCGATGACGGCGGCTTGCACGACAAGGACTGGACATACTCTTGGTACAATACGGACAACACCAAAAACGGTGGTGATGCAGGCACACCCAATGGCGGCAGTTGTGGTAGCCCCGCAACCAGCCAGTGTGACACACAAGGTTACGTGCAAGCGGTCAACACGGCAGGCTGGTGTGGCGCAAGCAGCGGCTGGAGGATGCCGAACGTGACCGAGTTACGCTCAATCGCCGATATGTCACGCAGCAATCCTTCCATTGATACGGCTTACTTCCCGAATACGAATTCATGGGGGTATTGGTCGGGAACACCGATTGCGAAAGGTGCGTCCAACGCTTGGTATGTCGACTTCTACGGCGGTGCTGACTATTGGGGCTACCTTGGCAATGGTAATGCGGTGCGGTTAGTTCGTTCCGGTCAGTGATTTTGCTTTTTGCAATGGTTTAGGAGCCGAAGGTTGTTATTGGCATTACATCTGCCTGTGGGGTTGGCTTTGTCCCCCCGCTGGCAGGTGGGGGCAGAATTGCCAGCCCGTGGCGGCTTGGCAAGTGACCCTTCTCACTGAGTGCCCGCGCCGCCGATGTGCATGAATAGGCTGCCCCGTGTTACCGCAAGGCCATGCGGGGTGGTGGGAAGTGCGCGGGTTAGCGTCCAACGCTTGGAATGTCAACTTCAACAACGGTAATGACAATTGGAACAACCGTAACAATGATAATGCGGTGCGGTTAGTTCGTTCCGGTGAGTGAGAAAAATGGAAAGCGAACAATTCGGCAGTTTTCAACAATGCTACCACGCCTATAAGGTTTGCCGCCGTTACAAGCGCAAGTCGGCGGGGGTGTTGCAGTTTGAACGCAAACTGCTGGATGAGCTGACCACCTTGTCTGAACGGTTACAGACACGCCAATGGCGGCCTTCGCGCTCCGTCTGTTTTATTGTGACCCGCCCGAAGGCGCGGGAAATCCACGCGGCGGCATTTGCCGACCGGGTGGTACACCATTTGCTGGTTCCTGAGTTGGAAACGCTCTATGAGCCAGTGTTTATCCAC
>JBEUIR010000752.1:0-1167 GCA_040415395.1 Candidatus Thiothrix namsaraevi | reverse complement strand
GCACCACCACATTCAACAAACGCCCAATACCGATCTTGCTTTTGGAAAAATACTCATTATTGAGGTAATGGAAGGTTTCCGCCGGAATCATATTCAAGGTAATCCACTGCGGGATGTGCGGCAATGGATGATTCCAAGTCAAAAACATGAACCCTAAGGACAACAATACACTCGCCACTATTAGCCACTTGCCCCACACGGTGCGGAAAAACGCTACCACCTCTTGCTTGTAATAGCCAACCACAATGCCGTGCACGTAAATCAACTGCCAAGCCATAATCGGAAACGCATATTCAAACTGCGCCCCCGGTCGGGCGTAACGACTGAAACGGTGCACCATAATGGATGGCATACACCACCCAACTAATCCCCAACAACAACCCAACCCGTTGTTTACTCAGCATGAAAAACACCAGTGGCGTGATCAAGATGAACATCACCACATACATGCCAATCACCTGAAACTGGTGCGGGCCAATTTGCAGCAGCAACGCCTTACTGATCAGCGTAGACAGGCTGCCATCCAGCGGCGGATAAAGCTGGTAGGTTTGGTTGATAGGCGCATCGTAAAACGTGGTAATCACGGTGCTGTCAATCCAGGGCACATAACGGATTGCTGCCACCAGCAAAATCATTACCACACTGATGCGGTACAAATCCACCGAACGCTGGATCAGCCCCGGCATGATAGCGGGCAAGCCATCGCGTTTCACTTTCTTGCCGTAGACCATCCCCACCACCACACCAGACAAGATGACGAAAATCTCAGCGGTTGACACAATGCCAATGCGTTCCCAACCGACGAACATCAGCAGGGAAAAGAAATCAAAATGGGTGGCAAACAACAGCGGGATAACAAAGCCACGCATGTAATCAAGGCGTAAATCACGGGTTGCGCCCGTTTCGGGGTATGCCCAACTCGCCGGAATCCAATCGGAAAACGTGCGCGAAGCACGGAGGGTGTCTGTCGTCATGTGTTACCGCCATTTATCGGTTTTTATATTGCGTTTATCCATGCTATGACTGAAGGCAACAGCATGGTAAGCACTAGCCGCTATACGGTAAGCGCAGGATTGAGAAGTGCCACCGGTGGGTGTAGGCTAGCTTGATTATCGCCAGCGCGGCTGGCTCCTACAGGGGACTGTCATGGAAAATGCTTTAGAAGAA
>JBEUIR010000751.1:0-1170 GCA_040415395.1 Candidatus Thiothrix namsaraevi | reverse complement strand
TTGGATAGGTTTGAAATAACGGCAAAACCAGTTCCGGCATTACGTTGGTTCTAGCTACATCGCCGAATGTCGTGCGCAAACGCCTTCCCGATTACCCCCTGCCTATAGCAAATAAAACAAGCCGCTTATTTGCGTAATGCCTGTAAAGCCTTCAGGTGTTGGCGGGCTTCTTTGGCGGCTTTGGAATCTGCTAACGGTGCGAGAATGCTTTGCCATGCTTTCAAATCCACGTCAGTACTTTCATCCGCTTGGTTTTTCCATTCCTGCCTGATGTATGCCAGACTCTGGTTCGCCTGTTGTAAGGCGCTTTCGACGTGCTTGCCCTTGGGGTAACGCTTCAGGTATTCGCCTTCCATCATTAGGCTGCGCCCTGACAGGCAACTGATGAAACCTTCACATTCACCGCCGATAAACGCATTAGCGGCTTGCCAAGCAATGGCATCACCGATGGTATCCCGCTTGTGGCGGTCGGCAAGTTCCCAGTAATTATCGGGGTTGACGAGGTATTCAGCGCTTGGCTCCGTATAAAATACTTGCTTGCCGAGCTGTTTTAGCCATGCGGCATAAGTGGCGTCGGTGGCTCCCTCCAGTGGGATTTTGAATAGCGAAATTTGCACAGCCCGCCAGTAGGCTAATTTCAACTCACCTTGTGTTTCAGGGGTTTTGCTGGCGGCAGCGGCACGGTTGGCAAACTGGCTGACTTCCACCGCATCGGCAAAACTGAGGGGGGATTGGTGTTCGTAGCTGTCGTATAGCTTGTCCGCCGCACCGAGTTTGTCGCGTATTAGGGCAAGACGGGCAGTGTCGGCTTTGGCAGGGTCAAAGTTTCGCAATAAGCCACCGAATACCCAGCCCTTGAGCGGTGCATCCAGCCGATACCAATAGTCAGACTGGCTGCCGACTGTGACTTTGGCAGCCGTGCGTTGGGTAGCGGTGAAGTTTGTCCCCAGCGGGAGTTTGCCCGTTTCGGCTGCGCTGGTGGAAGGCGTAGCGCGTACTCTGACGCCCGTACCAATCGTGATCTTCTCAGCTTTTTCCGCTACGTAAGCATCAGCCGCCGTGACGGTTCCCGCCCATAACAGCAGGGCAAACGTGGTGAGTAAGACGGGGATGCTTAGTTTGCGTAACATGGTGTTTCTCGCAGTTAGCTAAAAGCCGAGGATAACATAA
>JBEUIR010000750.1:0-1175 GCA_040415395.1 Candidatus Thiothrix namsaraevi | reverse complement strand
TACTCAAATAGCAAAAACTTTAAAGAAGAAATAGAACTTCATTCTCTTCCCTCAGCAGTACCGAAAAAAATAAACCTTGGACCAATATCTAGTGTCATCATTAAGTTACCCCCGACACATGAAGAGCAGGAGGCGATTGCGGCGGTGCTTTCGGATATGGATGCGGAGATTGCGGCGTTGGAGCAGCGGCGCACGAAGACGCGGGACATTAAGCAGGGGATGATGCAGGAGTTGCTGACGGGGAGGACGCGACTGGTGGCTGTAAACCCAGCAGAAACCCAGCCCGTAAGCACAACAGGGTAAGGTATAAATGTGTTATCATTCAATAAGTAAGGCAAGCTAAGAGGTGTAAATATGAACAAGGTGTTATCCATTACCAGCATCAAACAATGTGACAGCCTCGCTTCCCTGAAATCATTGGGGAGCTTTGCCGCCGTGAAACAAGCGATTGCCGATAGCTTGTCCATCCCGATGAAAGTTCGTAGTTGGCAAGCCCTGCATGACAAGCTCCAAACCCTTACGCTCGTCGTACAAAATCATCATGAATTCCTAACAAGCCATGATGAGGCACAGGACTTATCCGTGAGCTTGTTAGTCATAAAACAAAAGCTAGGTATACAACTCACTGTTAGCGATATGCCCCATCTCACAACCGCCATCAATAAGCTGCTGGTATTTTTTAACGAGCCGACATTATCCGCTTATGAACTCTATGAACAATACAAGCGTGAAAACTTTGTACACAGTTCACGTCTGGAAGGCATCCACATGCCCATGCAAAAACCAGAAGCATCATTAGCGGATGTTTTAGCTAAATACCGGGCAGCGTGATATGGATAAATACGACGTTATTCCGATCATTATTCCACGCGCCCCCTCACGGTCATCAAACGCAAAGATGCGTTCATTTTCACCAACCCCGGACGTTTGCGCATCCCCCGCGAACAGTTGTACCAAGGCGGCGTAAGTGATCCGCGCAACCCCAACCTGCTCAAAATGTTCCAGATGCTGGGGCTGGGTGAAAAAGCTGGGTCTGGTTTCCAGAAAATCCTGCGGGCATGGCGGGAACAGCACTCCGGCGAGTAAGACTTTGGCGCGGGCGGCGCGTTTACAAGGTGAAAGCCGTCAGTTGTTGGCAGGTTTTTTGCGTGAGAAATTGCCGAGTTTGCAAGGTA
>JBEUIR010000749.1:0-1181 GCA_040415395.1 Candidatus Thiothrix namsaraevi | reverse complement strand
CATGCAGCAGCGCGGCAGTATTATTTGCAGTTCGGGTTTCTGGCAGCACCGGATCAGCTTGAGAATTTGTTCATGCCGTTGAAGGCGATTCGGGCGAGCTTGGGGCGTTAAACGCATTACACGGATAATGTGTTTCTTATCACAGTCGTCATCGTGCTAATTTATTAAACTAGCAAGCAATTCTACTTCCCGACGAGGCTTGCTATGAGTGATGTTACCCCTTGGATCGAACACCTGAGTAATCCGCTGGTGCTGGTTGGCTTCGCCGTGTTTACGCTGGCAGGCTTGGTCAAGTTGTTCAAATCTGAAAAATTGAACGGTAAGGAAACCGCAGGGCTATTCCACAAAGGCTTGAATTTCGTATTTGTGCTGGGCTTGTTGGTTGTCATCTTGGGGTTTGCCAACAGTTTTATGCAGCAACAGGCAGCAGCCCCCCAATCCGCCATCATCCAGCACAGCGAAGGTAAGCAAAGCCCGAACAGTGTCGGCGCGGGTGTCGCAGCGGAACGGATTGAGCAAGGCAGCAAGGGCGATCAAAGCCCGAACAGCGTAGGCGCGACTGCGGTATCCGTGCAAAAGTGAGGTTGGTTATGCGTCGATTGTTGTTTGCCAGTGTGTTGTTGCTCGCTGCGTGCGGTGATAAGCAGGAAGTCAGCCAAAACAGTGGTGGCGATTTTTCACCCAACCAGGTCGCAGGGCGAGATGCTATTCAGAACGTCACTGTCAACAACTACCAAAAGTCCCAAGATTATCAAGACCTGCTTGCCAAGCGTGACGATGCGCGGGAAAACGTCCAGAAATACCCCGATGATGCAAAGTTTCGCCAAGTGCTGGCAACCGCCGAGCAAAATTTGGAAGGCTTTAAACGCGACGTGCTGAAATTGGCGGAGGAAATCAACCAATTCCCGATCAATACCGAACGCTTGAAACAAGCGGTAGCTTTGTTTAATGCCCAGCAATATGCCGAAGCGCGTAAGGTGTTGGATGCTGAGGAAATGACCCAAGAGCAAGATGCCCTGCTTGCCAAGCGGCAGCGGCAACAAGAAGAACTGGCAATAATCAACGCCCAGCTTGAAGACAAAGCCAACGAATGGCTATTGAAAGCCCAGTTGACGGCGATTGACTACAGCTTGAGCGATCAACGTATTGCCCAAACCAGCGGCTATTTTGAAAAAGCACTC
>JBEUIR010000748.1:0-1184 GCA_040415395.1 Candidatus Thiothrix namsaraevi | reverse complement strand
ACCAAACGCGAAGTTACAAAAAGCCATGATCAAGTTTAAGGCTACCCAATCCTCAACTTTCACCCGCAGCCTTTAACGCCGCATCCATCACGGTTTGGGATAAATAATAACCCGATGCGCATAGGGCTTCCAATAAAGTACGTGCTTGTGGGAGCATCCCCAAGCGCGTTGCGGTTGCAATGATGCCTGCACTGCCAATGAGTTCCAGTGACAGGCTTCTGGCAGCCGCCCGCCCTTTTGCTTCATCCATGACCAAGCGGGGTGTTTGTCCGTTATGCTGGAAATCCAAGGCTAACAAAATGGAGCTTCTTTCCCCCGGATCAAGCCATTCCAGCTCGATACTCGCCATCGTACTGGGTGAAGCCCTGACCTGTAGCCATCCTTCATGAATGGCATTCTCAATCAGTGCCGAATCCGCAAAATCCCCGCCCAACAAAACCTCTTGCTGGACGGTTGCGGTGATCAGCACGTCGCTAAAGATTTCACGCAACAGGTGAAGATGCCCAATCCGCGCCAGTGCGATCAACGGGCCTGCGTCGGCAATGACAACAACAGCCTTCATGCAGCCTGCCGTGCCGTTTTTGCTTGATGTTCCCGCACGAGCGTTTCAACCATAACAGCCTCTGCTGCGGCTTCTTCTGCCGAATAATCCACAACAGGTATGCCCATATTGGAGAGCAATGTCAGCATTTCGGCGAGTGATTTGCCCGCCACTTTGGCTGCTGCCGAGACGGATAGGAGTTTATCGCGGAACAATGCTACACCTAGCACCAACTTAACCTGATCAAGGTTGGGAATACCCGCAAGCTGTTCCATGCTGACCAGCAAAGTGTCCGGCTTGTCGCGGTTCGTGACCATGACTAGACCGTTCTTGGCTTCCCGCAAAGCCACCGAAGGATTGGTTTTTAGTTGACGAATATTAACGACTTGCATAATGTTCTCCTTCTTCGTAGGAACAATGGAACTCAGCCTAGCACCATTTTGCAACCGTGAACAAGATCAATTCGTTACATAAGCCATTTCATGCCTTGTAATTTGAAACCCAGTCTTTTAAATTGCAAGGTATGAAACGACACTTCACCTCAATGCAAGCCATCTCCGAAAGTCTGGCGGGTCGGGTTGCGCTGGTAGAAGTTGCCCCCTTCAGCATGAGCGAAGCCTTCGCCCAGCCGCTATCAGGCTTG
>JBEUIR010000747.1:0-1185 GCA_040415395.1 Candidatus Thiothrix namsaraevi | reverse complement strand
ATGAACCCTTGCCTGTTGAACAGTGGATCGCTGTTCGCGCATAAAGCCTGTCAAAGCGACATCAGCTTGCTCTTTACTAGGGCGGGGACTGACTAGTAGTGCGAATTGCATTGCGTTTCTAGGAAACCAATATCGCACTACTAGTCGTCCCCGCATCGAGTGTAGCAAGCTGATCTTCTGGATGAGCCGCGTACCGCGGTTCGTGATTTTTACACGAAGGTATTTACTGCCCAATAGCCGACTTCGTGTCGGCTATTTCATTAAAAATAACGAAAAATCAGGGATTTGCATGAGCCAACTCACCCGCCAGCAACTCTACGACAAGATTAAAGAAACCTCCAAGGATGAATACATCCTCAGCGAGATGCAACGCTTGGGCTACTGGAAGGAAGACGCACAGCCGACGCTGGCAGAATCCCTGATCAAACGCCGTGGCGATTTACAACGCCAAATCAATGCCTTATCGTCGCAAATGACCGACCCGAAAGCCGCTCTCAAAGCCATTCACCAAGAACGCATGGCCGCGGCACGCCAGCAACGCATTGATACCAAGGTCAAACGCGAAGTCGAGCGTTACCAACGCGCTCAGGCTTGGCACGAAAAGCAGCAAAACCACATCCATTACCTCGGTGATGCTGCCGGATTCAAACCCTCCGCCGCCGATGAGGTGTCCGACGCAGAACGCCTCAACAGCCTCGGCTTGCCCGTCTATTCCAACGCGGCAGAATTGGCAGCAGGCATGGGCATTACGCTCAACGAATTGCGCTTTCTGACCTACAGCAATCAAGTCTCGCGGGTGTGCCACTACCAACATTTTGCGATGCAGAAAAAGTCCGGCGGCACACGCCTGATTTCCGCGCCGATGCCACGCCTGAAACGCCTGCAATACTGGGTGTTGGATAATATCCTGCAACCGCTAGAACTCACCGAACAAGCGCACGGTTTCGTCACCGGGCGCAGCATTGTCAGCAATGCCCAGCCGCATTTGGCGCAAAAAGTCGTGATCAATATGGATCTGAAAGACTTTTTCCCCACCGTCACTTACCCGCGCATCAAAGGCACGTTCGCGCAACTCGGTTACAACAATGAAGTCGCGTCCCTGCTCGCGCTGCTGTGTTCCGAAGCCGATACGCAAACCGTGGAAATGGACGGGCAACGTTATTACCTCAACAGCACCAGCCGCCG
>JBEUIR010000746.1:0-1188 GCA_040415395.1 Candidatus Thiothrix namsaraevi | reverse complement strand
GTGCTGCATGGTGATGGAGAACGTATTGCCGCCATTGATGCCAGTTTCGTACCTAAAAGTGGGCGCAAGAGTCATGGCTTGGACTGGTTTTGGAACGGCTCACAAGGGCGGACGCAACGCGGGCAAGAATTATCCTTGTTAGCGATGGTGGACGTGACCCACAACACGGCCTACACCTTATCCGCCAGCCAAACGCCAGCGTTGCCGCGATCAACCGGCAAGGGGCAAAGCCAACTCGCCAAAACAGTGGCCGCCACCACAAAAACCAAGCCCAAGGCTAAGGTTAAGGCTAAACACAAGCCCTTCGTTGGCCCGCCGCTCCCCACGCGGATTGATAGCTACCTTGGACACCTCCAACACCCCATCAAAGCCCTACTGGAGTGTGGCATCCGTTATCTCGTCGCTGATAGCTTTTATGCCAAAACCAAGTTTGTCAGTGGCATAAGGGAACTCAACCTGCATTTGATCAGCAAGTTACGTCAGGATGCCGACTTACGGTGGCTGTACACTGGCGCACAAAAACCCAAAGGCCGTCACCGCCAGTACTGCGGCAAAGTCAGTTTTGACGACTTATCACGTTTTGAACAGCTCGGAGAGCTAGACGGGCAGCGTGTTTACACCGCTATCGTTAACAGCCCGACGTTCAAACGGACATTGCGCATCGTCTATCTGGTGCGGGAAGCAAACGGCAAGACTGCTAGTGCACTGCTGTTCAGCACCGACACGGATTGCGCTGCATTGGACATCCTGCGTTACTACAAAGCGCGTTTCCAGATAGAATTTCTGTTCCGGGATGCCAAGCAACACACTGGGCTGTGCGACTGCCAAGCGACCCAACAGGAAAAACTGGATTTCCACTTCAATGCTTCACTCACGGCACTTAACTTGCTCCGGCTGGAAGACCGCCAGCAGAACCTAGATGCTGAGGGCAACGGGCGTAGTGTCATCTCCGTCGCCAGTCGGAAAATCCGCAAATTCAATGCCCATCTGCTCGAACGCTTTTCTCGCCGCTTAAAACTCGACTTCAATACCATAAAATGCAGCCAAGCCTTCGCAGACCTCTGTAGTTATGGTGCTATCGCGGCGTAAACTGTCCGAGGTGTTGTCAATATCATGCAGGATAAAATCACCCGCAGCCGCATGGTCGGCGACCCACCGGAAATATTGCTCACACCCTCGCTGGAACAC
>JBEUIR010000745.1:0-1188 GCA_040415395.1 Candidatus Thiothrix namsaraevi | reverse complement strand
TGCCTGACTTATTTTGAAGGACAGCCTTGCCATGATTGAATTACTCCCCCCGCCCAGTATTGTGCCACTGGAACACATTCTGCCTGATGAGCCATTATTAATGATGGGCGCGGGGCCTGTACCGATTCCGCAAAAAGTCGCGGCGGCAAATTCCATTGTCATCAATCACTTGGGCGAAACCATGAACCGCGTGATTGAACAAGTCAAAGACATGGGGCGCTATGTGTTCCAAACCGAATCCAGCCACGTCATGGGCGTGAGTGGCCCCGGTTCGGCGGCAATGGAAATGGCAGTTGCCAACCTAGTAACACCCGGCTCACGGGTACTGTGCATTACCAATGGTTATTTCAGTTTACGCATGGCAGAAATGGTGCGGCGGGTGCGGGCAGAACCGACCATTTTAGAAGCTTCCCACAACGAAGGTGCGGATCTTGCTTTGGTCGAACGTGCGTTGCAGCAAGGGCAGTTTGATGTCGTTACCTTGGTGCAAGGCGAAACCTCCAACACGGTGTGCAACAAAAACCTCAATCAAATTGCCAAACTGGCCAAACGCTACGGCTGTTTGGTGATCGTTGATGCGGTGTGCACCCTAAGCACCATGCCGCTGGCAATGGATAACTGGCAAGTGGATGCGATTATTACCGGCGGGCAAAAGGGCTTGTCGTCGATTCCGGGCGTGTCCTTGCTGGCATTTTCTGAGGAAGCCTGGGCGAAAAAGATTGCGCCGCGCAAAGAACTGCCCTTCCACTGGTGTTTGGATGCGCAACTGGCGGATAAATTTTGGAACCAAAAATCCTACCATTACACCGCGCCGGTTTCCGGCATCCTCGCCTTGCACGAAGCTTTGCGTTTGGTGTGTGAAGAAACTTTGCCGCAACGTTTTGAGCGCCACCTGCGTTGTTCCGAAGCGCTGCAAGCGGGGATTGAAACCATGGGGTTGCAGCTATTGATCGACAAACCGCACCGTCTGAATTCGGTCGTTGGGATTGTGGTACCGGATCATGTGTCTGCTGATGTGGTGCGAGCGCACATGTCGAAAGTGCATAAAGTGGAAATTTCCGGTGCGTTTGGGCTAAATATCTTGCGTATCGGGCAAATGGGCGAACAAAGCCGTGCTTACAACCTGTTCCGCACCTTGCACGCACTCGGTTCGAGTATGCGGGCAGCGGGGGCGGAACTGGATTTGCC
>JBEUIR010000744.1:0-1189 GCA_040415395.1 Candidatus Thiothrix namsaraevi | reverse complement strand
ATTACTGATAAATACCCCTGACGGGAAGGGTCGAGTGCGTTGATGCTAAAAAACCGTAATTTCACATCGCCTCCTTAGATTGTGCCGTCGGCAGGGGCTACCGCCCCTGCACCCCGTAGCGTTACGTTCCACCAAACGCCAGCGTGCGCCCGCGCACGCCTGCATTTGGCTACACTCCACGCACCAAAACCGCCTCCAGCGGCATTGCGGCTCCGCCGCCTTGCTTAGCTCACTGACCTTGGGCGGGACGAAAACCGATGCGGTTGTAACGGTAGTCCGGCGTGTTGAAGTCGCGGTAAGCAGAACGCACGAACCACGGTCTGCTGTACCAAGAGCCACCGCGCAACACGCGGTGAGTGCCGGAAGATGAACCCTTCGGGTCTTGTTGCGGCTCCGCCGCATAACCACCGTGCCAATCACTGACCCATTCCCAAACATTGCCGTGCATATCCTTCAAACCGAAAGGATTC
The DNA here is from genome assembly GCA_040415395.1 of Candidatus Thiothrix namsaraevi. Taxonomy (GTDB): domain Bacteria; phylum Pseudomonadota; class Gammaproteobacteria; order Thiotrichales; family Thiotrichaceae; genus Thiothrix; species Thiothrix namsaraevi. The sequence goes on along the minus strand of JBEUIR010000744.1, from coordinate 719 downwards.
GCCGCAAAACTACCTACGGGAGACGTGTATTCAAACTGATCACCACACAAATCTCTAGAACAGTTGGCGTTATTTTTACCAATACTTTGTCCCCAAGGATACGCACCTTCTTTACCGCCACGAGCGGCGTATTCCCATTCCGCTTCCGTCGGCAAACGGTAAGGGTTTTGAGTTTCTTTTTTAAGCCAATCAACATACGCTTGCGCATCATCCCAACTGACGCAAGCCACCGGGTGGTCTTCGCCTTGCTCAAAACCTAATTTAAGCCATGAATTGCCTTTGACATCATCCCAACTGCCCTTCGCATCATACGCCCAGCATGACCCTTTCTCTTCCGCTGTCGTTTTGTAACCCGTAGCCTCTACAAAAGCTCGAAATTGCGCTACCGTTACTTCCGTTTTTGCCAGTTTATACGGTTTAGTTAGGGTGACTTTATGCGCGGGTTTTTCGTCACTATTGCAACCTCCTTCCACGTCATCACGCCCTTCCTTGCAACCCATTGTGAAGCTGACGGGTTTACTACCTTCGGGAATGATGTCGATCATTTCTGGCTCAAACGGCAGCTTTTTTGGCTCAGATTTCTTAGAAGGTGTGACGGGTGGTGCAACGGCTGGCGCAGGGGCAGGTGGCGTAACAACCGGTGCAGGCATAACCTTGGGTTCGGCAACAGGCGCAACGGGTTGCGTAATCGCCGCCGCATCTTCCTCAGTAAAATAGCC
>JBEUIR010000743.1:0-1189 GCA_040415395.1 Candidatus Thiothrix namsaraevi | reverse complement strand
CCGCCAAGAACAGCCCCTGTTCCTGCTGTTCAACTTCCTCAAAGACCTGCAAGGGCGCGTGCTATTCACTGCCGAATCTGCCGGGCGGCGCGAAGCCTTGATGACGTTATTGCGGGAGCAGTTTGTCGGACTAAAGTCCGACCTACAAGATGACGCTTCCCGTAGGTCGGACTTTAGTCCGACATCCCCTCTCAAAGTCCTAGAAACCTGGCAGGATTTCCTCGGTAGCAAAGCCGAAATGGCGGTCACGGTCGCGCCGCTGGAAAACGGTTTCTGGCTGCCCGATGCGAAGATTGCGGTCATTCCCGAAAACCTGCTGCACGGCGTGCAAATCCAGCAAGCCAGACGGCGCCGCAAAGCCACCCGCGATGCCGATGCGATTATCCGCAACCTGACCGACCTCAACGAAGGCGCACCCGTCGTCCACGAGGAACACGGGGTCGGGCGTTATCTGGGGCTGGAAACGGTCACGGCGGGCGGGGTGACGGCGGAATATTTGCTGATCGAATACGCCAACCAGGACAAGCTGTACGTACCCGTTGCCGCACTGCATCTGGTCAGCCGTTACACCGGGGCAGACCCGGAACACGCGCCCTTGCACCGCCTCGGCAATGAGCAGTGGGACAAGGCGCGGCAAAAAGCAGCGGAAAAAGCCCGCGATGTGGCAGCGGAATTGCTCGACATCCACGCCCGCCGTGCCGCACAGCAGGGGCATAGCTTCCCGTTTGACGACAACGATTACCGCTTGTTTGCGGGCGCGTTCCCGTTTGAGGAAACGCCGGATCAGGCACTGGCGATTGAAAACGTGATCAAGGATATGCGTTCCGCGCAGCCGATGGATCGGGTGGTGTGCGGCGACGTGGGTTTCGGCAAGACCGAAGTGGCGATGCGGGCGGCGTTCGTGGCGGCGAATGCAGGCAAGCAGGTGGCGATGATTGCGCCGACGACCTTGCTGGCGCAGCAGCATTTGAACAATTTCCGTGACCGTTTTGCGGATTGGCCGTTCAATATCGAATCGCTGTCACGCTTCAAGACTGGCAAGGAAACCAGCAAGGCACTGGAGGCACTCGCCTCCGGCAAGATCGACATTGTGATCGGTACGCACAAGCTGTTGCAGGACGATGTGCATTTCAAGCAACTGGGGCTGGTGATTATCGACGAAGAACACCGCTTCGGGGTGCGCGACAAG
>JBEUIR010000742.1:0-1190 GCA_040415395.1 Candidatus Thiothrix namsaraevi | reverse complement strand
ACGTATTCCGTCGCTGATGCCTGAAAATCCAATGCGCCAATCCGGTCAGAACCGGACTCCAGCAAATAAGTCAGCTCATCCAGTTGTGCACTATCCGCCGCCGCACCGCGTAAGCCCAGTTTGCGGTTGAGGATAACGCGCCGCCCCCACGCATCCGGGGCAGCATCACGGATACACCCCGGCATATCAGCATTCGGTGGCATTGGCAGCACGCCCGCTTGCAACGGTAACTCTGGTGCATACAGCGGAATCGCTTGTGGATTGCCCAAATAACCTTTGCCGTAGTTGAAGCGTAGGCGTTTGCCGTCGGGTGTCAGCCTGCCCGCCACCACAGGCGCGGTAGCCTGCGGCAACCAAACCCACACAAAGGCTTCTTTGTAACCCTTGGTATCAGAAATCATCCTCTACCTCCTGCCTATCGGGGTGGGTATGCTTCGGCAACAAAGTCAATAACTCGCTGGCGTGACTGATTTGCCGATTTAACTCAGCACTATCCGCATCAAACAGGCGCACCCCGACCAATGCTGCCACTTCAAACACCAAACCGATCGCTACGCCCATATCGCCGCTTTCAATTTTTTGCAGGGTGGAACGGGAAATTCCGGCGCGTTCGGCAAGCGCGTGCGCTGTCCATTTGCGCCGCTTGCGTCCAAGGCGGATTTGCTGACCGAGCAACTGGCTGGCAGCGGTGGTGTAACGGGAATAGGTACGGGTCTGCTGCATAACGACCATAATAATAGCCACATTGATAAAATATGACTGTTATTATAATCAAACGAATGATTGCCGTCTCATAAAACTTTGTCTCGTCGGAAGCAGTCGAGCGTATGGTCATTCACCATCCCCGTCGCCTGCATGTGCGCATAGCACACGGTTGAACCCATGAATTTGAAACCGTGCTTTTTCAAATCCTTACTCATCGCATCCGATTCTGGGGTGGTAGCGGGGCATTCTGCCAAAGTGCGCCAATGGTTAACGATCGGTTTACCGCCGACAAACTGCCACAAATACGCATCAAAACTGCCGAATTCTGCCTGCACTGCCAGAAAGCGTTGCGCATTATTGATGGTTGCCAACACTTTCAGGCGATTGCGGATGATTCCGGCATTGCCGAGTAATTCCTCGACTTTGGCAGCATCGTAGAGCGCGATTTTTTCAGGGTCGAAATTGTCGAAGGCTTGCCGGTAATT
>JBEUIR010000741.1:0-1200 GCA_040415395.1 Candidatus Thiothrix namsaraevi | reverse complement strand
CGCAAGGCAATTTCGCGCAAAATCTTGTCGGCAATTTGCCCCTGTGTCCCCGGCAAATTCAGGCTGCGGAAAAACGCATGGCTTTCGCCAATCGGCAAATGCGTAATCGCAGGCAAATTGCGCCCCGCGATGAATACGTTCCGCGCCTGTTCGTTCAAGCGTGTGCCGCCGCAATCGGGGCAAGCGCGGCTGGCAAGGTATTTCGCCAATTCTTCACGCACCGCACTCGAATCGGTTTCGCGGTAACGGCGTTTGAGGTTGTTCAACACGCCTTCAAAGGTGTGCGAACGGGTGTAAATTTGCCCTTTTTGCCCGACGTAGGTGAATTCCACCTCCTCCAAACCGCTGCCGTGCAAGATCAGTTTGTGGACAGACGCGGGCAATTCCTCCCACGGCTGTTCCACGTCAAAGCTGAAATGTTCGGCAAGCGAGGTGAGCATCTGGAAGTAGTAAGCGTTGCGCCGATCCCAGCCGCGCACCGCGCCACCCGCAAGGCTCATCGACGGATTTGCCACCACCCGTTGCGGGTCGAAAAACTGTTCCACGCCCAAACCGTCGCAGGTCTGGCACGCGCCAGCGGGTGCGTTGAACGAGAACAAGCGCGGTTCGAGTTCGGTCAGCGACCAGCCGCAATGCGGGCAGGCGTAGTTAGCGGAAAAAATCATGTCTTCGCCGTCACCGTCCATCCATGCCACGCTTGCCAGCCCGTTGGCGAGTTTCAGCGCAGTTTCAAACGATTCGGCGAGACGCAATTGCATGTCGTCGCGTACTTTGAAACGGTCAATCACCACTTCGATAGTGTGTTTCTTGCGCAATTCCAGCGTCGGCGGCACGTCCAGTTCGTAGACCACGCCATTCACCCGCGCTCGCAAATAGCCTTGCGCCCGCAACGAATCAAACAGTTGCACATGCTCGCCCTTGCGTTCGCGCACCACCGGGGCAAGCAACATCAACTTGCTGCCTTCGGGCAAACTCAACACCTGATCGACCATCTGGCTGACGGTTTGCACTTGTAAATCAACGTGATGCGTCGGGCAACGCGGCACACCCGCCCGCGCATACAGCAGGCGCAGGTAATCGTAAATCTCGGTGATCGTGCCAACGGTGGAACGCGGGTTGTGCGAGGTGGTTTTCTGCTCGATGGAAATCGCCGGGGAAAGCCCTTCGATGTGGTCAATATCCGGCTTTTCCATCATCGAC
>JBEUIR010000740.1:0-1202 GCA_040415395.1 Candidatus Thiothrix namsaraevi | reverse complement strand
GCATTATTAGAAACGACAATCAACAAGATATGATTTAAGGAAAACGTGATATGGCAATTCCAACAACCAAAGATTTCATCGGCAAACTGCTGCAAATGATGAAACAAGAAGCCCCCAATACCCTGCGCCGGGTTGATAAACAGAAGGTACTGGATTCGCTTGCCCGACGGGGCATTACATTGCCGCAACCTGTCCTTTGCACGAATGAGCCTATGCATACCGAGGATTTGGATAAAATGCCCGGCAAGGATCGCGATGTATACGAGACGTTGTACCATGCCATGCGTAATCAGGATGCCCCTCGCAAAATACACACCAAAGCCTTGCAAACCGGTTATGCTTTGCGGGAAAAATATCCTCACATACCCTCAATTTACAATTACATCCACGGGCTGAATTTCTTACTGGGTAAGTCTGATGAAGCCTTTGCTGTCCTGCAAGAGACTGTCGAACGCTTTCCTAATTACCTGTTCGGCAAAATCGGTTTGGCTGAACACTACCTTAAGAACGCGGAATATCACAAGATCCCCGCAGTATTCGCGCATAAGTTTGAGTTGCACCAGCATTTCCCTGAGGGCACATCTGAGTTTCATGTATCTGAAGCTCTGGCGTTTTACAGCGTGATTGGCGTTTATCACGCCCATACGGGTGATATTGCACAAGCATTGGTCTGTTATTTCATGATTGCTAATATTAACCCGGAACACCCCACGACCAAACATCTTGCCCATCACATTATTCTCGCGGATATGGATAAAAAAATTGCCCATCAAGATCTGCTTGATGACTTTTTACAACCTGAAAATACAGAGGAACAATGGGACGAAGACATGATTGATGATCCGACAGAAGCCATTGATGATCCGACAGAAGCCATGTACTTGATGGAACAAATGAAAGCCCATTTGCCGATAATCGTTACCCCAACCAAGCACTTGGTACATTCTGGGGTGGGTAAAGATAAGAAGCTGAAGATCAACGACAAACTCAAGGTGGTGGCGGTTGACTATGCGGGGGATGAAGGCGGCATCCTATGTACCATACCAAGGATGAAGGAAATCCTTGCTGTATCCTTGAGCCATGTGATGCTGGATAAAAAACACCCATTGTATAAATACGCACGGAATTACCAGTTACGCCGTATCAAAACATTGGCAAGCCAGCAGCAATACCGCGCTCCGTTCTGAAACACCATGCAGAAG
>JBEUIR010000739.1:0-1204 GCA_040415395.1 Candidatus Thiothrix namsaraevi | reverse complement strand
GCGGCTTGCTGGCGTTTGCGGTGCGCGTCGATTTGCTCGGCAATCGCCCGAATTTGCGCCTTCTGCACGTCACTCGTATCAGGAAACGGAAACGGATCAAAACACAAGGACTTTGTATAACGTGGTCGATCTTCTAGCGTTCCACCAGCCTTAAATGCCCAAAGACAATGCAAACATGAAGAAAGCACTCCGAAGTAAAAAGCATCATCCAAAGCAAACATAACAGTCGTACTATCACAAATAGTATCTGATGAAACCATCGTAAAAATTCGATACTTTGCCGTCAGAGATGTTGCCACAACTCGTGAAATATTTTGCAATGTCGGTTTGAAGGTGGAACGAGCTTCACCGTATACCCACCAACGCTCACGAAGAGCTTTGCGGTTATTTTGATCTCGCTCTGGCTTCACATAATCAACAAGCCACTGATAAACAAATGGAAGCTCTTGTTTTAATGACTCCACATTAAAATCACAAACATCAATAGCAAGCAAACCACGATTCGACTGCGTTATATCCCGACCAGACAATAGCGGCTTAATTACGTGATCACAATTAAACAAACCAAGCTGATCCTTCTCTATAACAAATCCCTTGCCCGTTAACTGATAGCCAACGCAAGCCATACGATCGTTACTTGCCAGCGGTTTAGAAGCATGAAGGTCAATGCCAATCGTTAAACTGGGCGTAATCAACCCCGATTTAGTCGCCAACGTGACAGCCACTTCGCCATCTGACGAATCACCTTCCTCAATCACATGCGATAGCTGACCACTTGTCGCCTTGCTGAAAACGGTCATTGCAACCCGCACATTTGCCCCGTCTGCCGCATCCACCCAAGGATGATCAGGGATAGCAAAAGTGATGCCGAAGTCGTCGTGTTTCGCCATTGTTGTTTCAATAATTTTGCGTGAAAACGACTGCGTTATGCTGTTTGTGGTAATAAATCCGAAGCTCTTAACCTTTTCAGCATTGACCAGATCAGCAGATTGCTTCCACCAATACATGACATAATCAACATTATCGGGAACATCGTGATAAACAGTCCGTAAAGCATCGAGATAATCATCTCCTAAAGCCATACGAATAGTTCTTGCCCCCAAATACGGTGGATTGCCGATGATGTAATCGGCGGCAGGCCATTCGGCTTTGCGCGGATTAAGGTAGCGCACCACCGCCACTTGCGCGGTTTCATCCGGCACAT
>JBEUIR010000738.1:0-1208 GCA_040415395.1 Candidatus Thiothrix namsaraevi | reverse complement strand
TATCCATGCAACACACCCTTGCCAGTCTGACATTACTGAGTTCACTTCTGGTTTTGAGCGCGGTCGCTAGCGCCGAAGATACCTTGGTCATTGACATCAAAGCCAAGAAAAAAGTCGCATCTCCCAACCAAGTGCAACCACTAGCCGCCGAGCGCAGCGCAGTACTGCCTGCCGACGGTGGCGATTTCCTCAAACAATTGAACGGCGTAGCCGGTGGTCGCTTTGGCGGGCGCGGCATCGAACCCATTATTCGCGGGCAATCCCAAACCCAGCTCAATGTGTTGTTGGACGGGGCGCACATCCACGGTGGCTGTCCTAACCGCATGGATCCACCCACCAGTTGGGCAGCCTTGGAAACGTATGAAAAAGTTAGCGTGGAAAAAGGCGTGCAAACCCTGCAACACGGCTCTGGCGGCAGTGGCGGCACGGTACTGTTCGAGCGCGATACCCGCAGCCTTATTGACCCTGAAGACGGCTGGAGTGGCAAGGTTTCTGCCACCACCATGAGCAACGGTATCCAACACGACGTCTCCGCCGATGTCACCAAGTCTTTCCAACAAGGCTATGCGCGTGTTTTCACACAGGATCGTGCAGCCGACAATTACCAAGACGGTAGCGGCAAAGAAATACGCGCATCTTATCAACACAAACAAGCCGGTGTCGTGCTGGGGCTTACGCCAACCGCAGACCGTGTACTCGAATACAGCTACGAAAATAACGATTTTTCTGACGCGCTTTACCCCGGTGCAAACATGGATAGCCCCAAAGAATCTGGCACAATTCAGCGCCTTAAATATCAGGACAAATTCGACGGCAAAATCAATGCGGTAGCAGCGGAAGTCTACCGCAGCGACGTTGACCACTTGATGGATAACTACAGCCTGCGCCCTCAAACTGGCACAAGAATGGCAGTCCCAACCACCTCCGACACCACGGGGGGCAAACTGGCGCTAACCTCAACCATTGGCAACACCGACATTACCTACGGCTTGAATGTGCAGAACCGTGCGCGTGATGCCGTCATGAAAAACATGTCCGCCCCCGGCACGCCGACCACCAACCTCATGTGGCCAGAAGTCACCACTGAACAGACCGGCATTTTCGCCGAGGCCACGCGCAAATTGGCGACCGGCGATAAATTAAAAGTCGGCGTGCGGGTTGACCAAGTGGACGCGGTTGCCGCCAAAGCAGGCATAGTCGCAGGCGGG
>JBEUIR010000737.1:0-1210 GCA_040415395.1 Candidatus Thiothrix namsaraevi | reverse complement strand
ACAGGCACACCGCCGCAATCGCCACCCGCAGCCAAATCAGCGGAATCGCCCCAAACGCCGGAGCCGCATAGCGCATGAACAGGAATGACCCGCCCCACAGGGCAGCCAGCAAAATCAGATCAAACAGATTACGCGGCGTCATACTGGGATGACAAGGAGGGATAGGAGGTAAGTGTTTATATGGTACATGGTTTGGTGGTTATGGTATCTGCTAAAGTCATGCTTTCTATAGTGACGGATTCACTCTCATGGCACAACGCTTTGACACCTTGAACGAACGGCTAACCCGTTTCATCGCCGAACAGAAAATCTTTTTCGTCAGCACTGCGCCCGCAGACGGGCGCGTGAACCTTTCCCCCAAAGGCATGGATTCGTTGCGGGTGCTGGATGATTCCACCGTTGCTTGGCTGAATGTGACGGGCAGCGGCAATGAAACGGCAGCGCATGTGCAGGAAAACGGGCGCATGACGCTGATGTTCTGCGCGTTTGAGGGCAATCCGCTGATCTTGCGCTTGTACGGCACTGCCACGGTTTACCACCAACACGATGCAGAATGGGCGCAATGGTACGGCAAATTTGAGCCGATTCCGGGGGCACGGCAGGTTTTCGTGCTGAACATCGAGATTGTGCAAACCTCGTGCGGCATGGCAGTCCCCTTGTTCGACTATCAAGGCGAACGTGAGCTGTTACGTGATTGGGCAGTAAAGAAAGGCGATGAGGGTATCCGCGCATATTGGGAGGAGAAAAACCAGCTTACGCTGGACGGTAAGCCGACAGGGGTTTTATGCAAGCCTACCTAACCAGCAGCCACTACATCGACTGGCAACACCCACAAGTGTTAGCACAAGCCAAAGCGTTAGCGACAGGCCACGCCACACCCGAAGCCATTGCCAAAGCCTGCTTTGAATTCGTGCGCGACCACATCAAACACAGTTGGGATTACCGCCTCAATCCGGTGACGTGCAAAGCGTCGGAGGTGTTGCAACACGGCACGGGGTATTGCTACGCCAAAAGCCATTTGCTGGCGGCGTTGTTACGGGCGAATGGCATTCCGGCGGGCTTGTGTTACCAGCGTTTAACCATTACCGATCAGCCACCGTTTTGCCTGCATGGGTTGAATGCGCTCTACCTGCCAGACTACGGTTGGTATCGGGTGGATGCGCGGGGCAATAAGCCGGATGTGGCTGCTGAATTTTGCCCGCCTACCGAA